>CAZRNU010000012.1:0-33018 GCA_964601515.1 uncultured Bacteroidales bacterium
CTTGAAACTGATTTCCAGCCACCACCGCTGCTGGCAATGTTGCGGCTTGCAAATCTTTGCGAACCCATATAATAGTGTTTGGTGTAGTTATTCTCAGAACTTATGGTAAGGTATCCATTGGGATATATGGTAAAGTTGTCGTAACGGAGTTCACTGTACTTTTTCTGTCCGTTAAGGTAATACTCCGATTTACGCGCATTGCCTTTCAGTACCCTTTCGCCGGCAGCATCGTACCAGTAATTTTGAATCAATGCTGGCATATCTGTTTGTTTCAGTCTGTTTGCCTCGTCCCAGGTTAACCGGGTTTCGTTGCTGCCCGATCCGGCTAATACAACGTTACCATTGTTATCGTACTCAAAGATTTCTTTTGTTTCGTCAGGCTTTGTAATTTTCTCAAGCCTGTGCGAGTTACTTTCATGGGTATAAGTATGCGTATATGTGTTCTGGTTGATACTAAACCCGTTTTTATTATGTACCTGTGTCTTTTTGTTAATCTCACCGGTAGAGCTGTATTCCATCAGCAGGGTGTAATTTGCGCTTCTGTCTGGTGGAGCCGTGGCGCTTCCGGTAAAGGAACCGGAAGCATTCACAAGCCGGTTAAAGTTATCATAACCATAGGAATGTGTATATTGCCCAAGTAAGTTATTTACGGGAGCCGCTGTATTTGAAACAGAGGTAATGTTTCCGATTTTATCAAATGAAAAGTTGGTTTTTAAATAATCGGTAACTGATGGTGGTTCGGAAGTATTGTCAGGCTTAAGTACATTAATGCGGCTAAGCCTCCTCAGGTCGCTTGTGTAATCGAATAGATTATATACTCCATTGTTGTACTTTTCTATAGTTTTTTGTTCAAAATGATCGTATTCAATCCTTTGAACATAGGTGCCAAAACTATTGCCAATTTTATTAGTAATTTGTCTGAGATTCCCACCTTTATCATAACGATAATAAACCTCTTCTCCATCGGGGAAGGTCATTTTAGTAATCCGGTTCCAGCTATCATACGCATAATTCATGGTAACCCTAATATTGGCTGACCCTGGCACAGGATTAACAATTACCCTTTCGACAGATATTATTTCGCCCATCCTGCCATAGGTATAAATCTGTGCGCCAGTAGCATCTGCCTGCTCGCTTACACGTCCTTTAGAGTTACCGGCTTCACCGTAATAATATTTTACATTTGATATGTTAGGAGTACTACCATCTGGAGGAAAAACTATGTCGGTTAGCCTGTTGAAATGATACAAATACTCAATGTACTTGTTTTGGCCCAGGTTAGCAGTGTATAATCTTACCAGATTACCAGCAGCATCATACTGATACGAAGTTAACCCCTGGTCAGGGTGGCTGAACGATGTTTTTCTGCCGAGCAAATCGTAAGTATAGCCCGAAGTAAGTTGTTTTGAATCGGTATATGACATCAGCTCACCAATGGCATTGTAGTTAAACAAAGTAGTAATATTACCTGCTCCTGCCTGATCAACACCAACAGTTTTTACAACATTGCCCGACATATCTTTATAACTTTCATTTATAACCCAAGAAGCATGGTCTTTTTCGGTTTCGTTCCTGACAAATGTATAACCATTGCTTATTCCATAGGTTGTCAGGCTGGTGTTCCCGGCAGCATCAGTTGATTTTACTGGCCTGTCGAGCAAATCATAATCAACTTCTGAAAAATATTGCGAAGTAGAGAGGTTAACCAGATTGTTACCACCTACCTGTTTTATTTCCCATACTGGCTGGTGCTGCTTTACAGCACGGCCATATGCATCATATATCACCTTACCCGAGACCGACATAGCTTCCTGATAATCAGCTGTGGAAAGCCGGTTGCTATTTAAATTTATTTCAATATCCTTTTTAACCTGAACCACTCTGCCGAGCCCATCAGAAAAGGTTTTAGTATCAATTGTATTCTGATAGTTATTAAGGTCATCAAAATGCTTTGTAATTGCATAAGGCATAAAATCACTTGCACTTGCATCGGCATTGTTGCTTGTACTGCCATCTTTGGCTATACGCAGTGGGTAATACTCAAAAATCAGTGTGAAAGGATCAGATAGCGAAGCAATTTCATTAGGCCCTGCTATTCTTGTCAGCCTGCCAGCATTATCGTAAGAGTAACGTGTTTCGTTTCCGGCAAGGTCAAATGTTTTTGTAACAACATCAAACATGTAATCATAAACCGATGTTGATTCATAATTAAAGGCATCCTTCACTTTGAGAACATACTTATACATTCGTTCATCATATGTATAAGTATAGCTCATTCTTTGCGCAGGCTGATTATTGTTTTGTGGCAAAGTAATTGATTCCAGGTTACCGTAATCATCATAAGTCATATCTGTTATGGCGTATTGACCATCCCCGATATTTGCAACAATTTTTTTGATCATTCCGGTATTAGTATCAACTCCTTCAACTGGGACTGTTCGTTTTCTCTTAACAGTATTGTTTACTTTTATCTCAATTTCTGAAGGAACGCTTAAAATGTTTTTGGTTTCAAGCGCGGCTATATCATGATACTGAATCTGAGATTCATAATCAATATTTTCATAGCTATTATCGGCAAACTTTCTGTATTTTGTTATTCTGCCAATATTATCATATACAAATGATGATTTTGTAAAAATTGGTTCTCTCTGAAGCTCATAAACATATGATATTGTTTCATCCAGTAATACTGCTGCAGTGCTCCTTCCTTCTCTGCCACCAACATCAAATGTATATGGCAGATTACCAGCAGTATAATTTATTCTTGGTGTAACTCCATCGCTTTCATACACAATTGGCTTTATTATGTAAATGCTGGTATCTCTTGCCATTAAGGCATTACGATCTGTACCCTGATAAATTCTGGATCCTTTCACCAGACCTTTAAGAAAATAACTTTCATTATGATAGAATGTTTCTGAAGTTCTGTAGGCTGAACCAGGTTTATTCTCGGCTGTAATAGGACAATCTATGGTTTTAACTGAAGCAAATCCCAGAAACTCTCTTTCGCGCCTGTCGTATTTGCCATCCTGATACTCAAATCGCTTTGCATACACTGAAGCACCGTCATCAAACACATTACCATACCCATCATCAATAATTAAACTGCTCATCACCCACAGTGCATTCGGATTATTATATGATTTTGGTGATACTTCATAATCAACGATAAAGCTACCTTTAAGCCCATTGGTTACTTTTTTAAGCTTATTGGTTCTTCTAATGGTTGAATAGCGAACAGTAATAGTATTTTCGTCATCTTCTTCCAATAAATCCTGGAAACCATCACCATCATAATCTGCGAGAGCACGAATTGTTCGGTTTGCCGACTCAGAGGCCTGGCCATTTAAGGTAACAACTGGGAATTTAAGGGTTACAAACAGGAGTGGAATGGGCAATGCAATTGTAAAACCGATATTTGCAGAGTTATTAATGATTTCGGCTTGTTTTTCGTTGACGACTTCTGTAAAATCTTCTATTCTTCCGCCAAAGTGGCTTCCGTTATTAATTCTGACCACTAATTGCTTGTTTTGGCGTTCCACCAGATCGGGCAAGCCATCTCCATTTACGTCCTGCAGTGTGAATACATTTTTGTCGTAATTTCTTGATACTGAAATACCCCCTTCAATACTACCTTGTTTCCAGTTAAAACCTGTGCCGCCGCTATAACTAATACTCTGGCCAATGCCAATTGGGAGTTCAGCATATTGTATTGAAATAAAGCCATTTTTCCCATTGTTATAGTTAACTTTAGTAATGTTCTGGCTGGCATCCAATTTATCTGCCAAACCATCACCATTTATATCCAACCACATAATTAGTGATCTTGAGGTGCCTGTATTAAGCGCAATATTAGCCGCCACACCACCAGCTGCATTGGGATTATTGGTTTTAAATAAAGGTTTTCGGGCAGAAGTACTTGTACTTGAAGTCTGACCTGCAAGAGGATAACTGCCTGAGGCGGAAATACCAACATTATCATTTGAAAATTTTGCCAGATCACCTGATGCTAAATTATTTCTACCAATAGCAAACGGGAGTAAACCACCAGTTCTCCTGGTTTGCTGGTAAGCAAATTCAGCAACTACATCAGGATATCTGTCACCATTCATATCAATATATTCTGTTAAAGTCTTGTTGTTGCCATTTAGTGATTTAGAAGTACTCACGTTTGCAATACCGCCAATACCAACACCAGCAGAAAAATTGCTGCTACCACCATGCGAATATCTGTTAATTGCATATGCACCAGTGTACAAATCACCCTGAAAAGGCGTTTCCACAGCATTTATTATACCATTGTATGATTGAACAAGATCGGCTGCACGAATTTCATTAGCAGCGGTATAGCATTGTTCATGCTGCCCAATGTATTTTTCGACCCACAATTCACCCAGTTTCATCCTGTTTGCACCAGCAATCAATAGAGGTCTTTTTGACAATGCTTCAGAACTTGCTCTAAAGTTAGAAATAGCATTATTGAAAGCATCAAATTCTTCTTCATCATTCAGGTCAAAATCATCAAAGTTATAGTCTTCAATACTTTCGATGGTGGATTGCAAATTTACATAGTATGAAGCATCAGGAATAAGAACTGCGGGATTGATGAAGTTTCCTTCAAGTGGAGATGGCAAAGGCTCTCCTTCCCCGGCATATTCAGGGGAATACATGAATTGCCCCCAGTTTCTGTACATGTTGCCAAACCAGGGTTTTGTTCTGTGCAACATATTTATTTCATTATATAAAATGTCATATTGTACATTATCAGAATATAAAATTGCCAATGCTGATGCAGCATTATTCATTCTTTCAAAAGCCGAAACTTTTGAATTGTCAAGGTTTCTCTCATCAGTATAATATCCTATTTCTATATTATCACCAGCGCTATTTAAAGCAATGGCACTTGCAGGGGTTATAGTAACTACACCATCAATAACTTCAATTGTTTTTTTTCCGATAAGACTGCCATTACTTTTTACAACAAAATATAGTTTTGAATTGTCACCAGTCTGAAACACGTTATTCAGAACAGGTTCAATTGACATTGAAGTACCGGTTTTATTGGAAATATCATATAAAGTATAAGGGGTTGAAAATGTATAATTCTTGTATATATCATAATCAGCCACAGGATAAAATACCTCTTCAAGAACTAGTTCGCCTTCAACTACACTGTTCTCCCCGATTATGTCCTCTGCATCATACACACAAGTAACAACAGGCCGCCATTCAATACTTTTCCAATCTACATTTGAGTTACATTTAACTTTGAAAATCAAAGAATGACTTATTAACGGATAATCATCAATCCTGGTTGTATATTCAATGTTTTCCAGATCAAATGGTAATACAGTGGTTGCGGTTCCGGCCGGGATTTCAGCTGAAAAAATGGTATTATTTTCTACCGATTGAACAGTATACTCATCTTCTGTAATTAAAGTTTGTTGTACAATTTCAAAGGTAACATCATCAGTGAGTTGCTCTACATTTATTTCATCCCAGGAAATGCTGAATGTACCACTGTTTTTCAGATTGTTGATTGATTCCGAAGATAAAATAAATCCATCCTCGTATGCACTGTTAAATGCTGGCAAACCATTCTGATCTATAGTTGAAGCAACACTCTGGTCAACATACTCTATTTCGGTATTCCATATTATCGCAGGATTTTGCTCTTCTTTTGTATGCACTCTAAAGAAAATGGTATCACCTTTATTTACATAAAGAGGAGACTGATTGGGATCGCAGTTGATACTGCGATTCTGAATAGTATTAGTAACTGAAGGTTGTGATCCATTTAAAAATGCACCGAATAACAAACAAGGAAGGCTTGTAGAAACTGAAGATTTTGATTCTTTTATACTAGTATTTGCAGTTTCAGATATTGCGAATGACTTGTAGTAATCCTGCAATTGTCTTTTTGCAATTGCCTGGCGTTTACTTCTAAAAGAATAAACTTCATTCTTCAGCTCATTCATATATTCTTTATAAATAGAATCATAGTCTACATTAAAAATAGAATTTAAGGTTGCAACTTTTTCACTATCTACAACAAGTTCACCTTTGCTGTTATACCATTTTGAACCAAGATTATTGATATTTAAAATAAAGTTGACTGCTGTCTCATTTTCTGGGCTAATTGAATCTATATTAAAATAAATATGTAAAGTTGTTTCAGGAATTGAGAAATTTAATTCTTCACCTGAAGCTATCATTTTCATGACAGCGAGTTCAACATCAGACTCTTCGCATTTTTCTATTATTATTTCAGGAACTCTCTCAACAATTTTGCCCCCTGAATTACATGGAGCAAAGAGATATGTATTTTGAATGTTATCATATTCAATCTGCATAGAAAGAAAATGGTAGTTCTCACTTTTCATAGCAAGATTAAATACAAAGTTATCGTTATTGATTTGAACATCTGTAACATTGAAAGTTGAAATCAGATCATTAGTTAATAGTTGAATATGATATTGATCCATCAAGTTATATGGGCCAAAAACAAAAGGATCTTGTTCATTAGATGTATAGATTAAAATGTTGACCAATGGACTTACGCTAACTTCTTCAGGAAAATATGATAATGGCTGCATATGATTATAACTACCTTCATATCCTCTAATCAAAATTTGCCCGTTATCATTCATATGCTGTGAATAGAATGAGGCGAGGCAACTTGATCTGGTTCTGTATCCTTCATTAGTGTGATAAATGGCGGATGTATTGTCTGAAGTAACATAAAATGGGCTGTATTCAGACAAACCCGTATAAATAAATGACGTGTATTCATTATCAAAGTCAGCATTTTGAATCGTTTCATCTTCTCCAATTACAGTAGCGGGGCATTTGTTTGTCAATTGCCCATTCTCGTAATGTGTTAAATATAAAGGATTATTTACTGAATAGATTGTATTACTATTATATATAAACCCATGTATCCTATGTGCAGTATATGGGAAACCACAATCCGCAGTTGGGATATAAAGAAAGCTAATTCCTGCACTATAGTGGTTGACAGAAACCTGTGAATGAGGAATTGGGGCTAGTGTACTATAGCAAGGTTCTGAATATGATTTATATTCAATAGACAACTGTGCTTCAGAATTTAAGTCAGTTAGCTCAATTGAATTATGTATTACTATTTCTCCATCAGCAGGCGCCTCCCAGATTCTTACAACATCATGCCCTGGCAATTCAATGTCCTCTGCTATGAGCTCCTCTGGTTTACTTATCAATCGAGCTGATGCTGTAATGAGCATATTTTCAGTTAAATCACTCTCAACTGAAAAAGTAGGCACGCCACTTTCATCAATATAATTAAAATAAACAACTTCATCTTTAACAATATCAATCAAACCATCACCATTTGCATCTGTAAAATAAACCGAAACTTCTGAATTATTAACAGATTTATCAGCACCTGCAAATCCTCCGGCTAATTTATTGCCAAACGATACCTGAAAATTCAAACTGGTTGATTTCCCTTGCTGTTGGTAATAATTATTTATGCCATTTATGGGCAAATTTGCAGAGTAGCTGTGCCCAATCTCCATTTCACCTGTGGTTACGTCTATTTTTCTTTCTATATAGTGTTTTTTGTAATATAAATCATCGCCTGATTTTACAACTACATCATCGAGGCCGTCACCATCAATATCGACCATTGATAAAAATGCTTCACTTTTATTCCAACCAAGATTAAATTGAGCTCCGAGTGATGTGAGTTTACTTGTAACATCTTTTCCAACACCAACCCCTAGATACAAACCTGCATTTACAGCATAGTCAGTTGTAGCCCCCAGCAAGCTTGCACCTTTTTTAAATGAAGGTGTGTTTATTGGCAGGTTAAAATCAAGATTATTAAATGCCTGATTACACTCTGTATCTTTACCTGCAGCAGTATTCAATGATTTAATTCTGTATCTTGCTAAAATATTATCTGTAAACGACAATTCTGGCAAAGGATTTATGCCGTTAGCAACGGTCTCTGAGTCACCTCTGCCCTTTTGTACATTCAAATTATTTACAATATTATTATCATATATCATTTTATTTGATGTATTATGATTGACTGATGACGATCGGCCTGCATATGTCAAACTTTTCCCTTTAAATAAACTTTCTGCACATTCAAGAAAAGGGTATGAATTGCTGCCTGAAGCAGTACCAACATTCACCTGAATATAATCTTTTTGAGTGGCAGGGATGTGTATTTTGATTGAATTATTATCCGGGCTCAATGTGGCATAAGGTGAAGGGGTACCACCAATATAATTCACCAGATCGTTTTGAAATTGATTAAAATAGTAAGGGTCCAAAATATCAGGATATTGATTAAAAACAATCAAACCATCACTGTTTTGTATTACAATGGATATTGGCAGGGCTGTAGAAGTATAGGTGACTGCCTTGTTAAATTTTCCTGTAAAATTATATGCAGGGTACATGGGAAATACCATTCTATAGTATATATCCTTATCCGTTCTGCTTTTGAAGCTAGCCTGCAAACCGTTAACATTAGCTATATTGCTGTCAGCCATTGCATTCATTAAATATACACCAGAGGCATTTGTTACCTGTAGTTGTGAAGGATGCATAAAATCGAGAATATCTTCAAGCCATGCTTCTAATGCACTACTGAATCCAATATTTTGAGTAACTGGATCGGGTGGTGGCGGATTTAAAATATTATACGAAGGACAGGAAGGCGATGGATTGTGTGTTAGAAACATATTTTCATCTTCCGGGACAAAACGTTCTCCATCAATTTCAATGTATTCAATTTTTGCAAGCGTTTTATCGCTGCAATAGGGCAATTGAATTAGTATCGAAGTATCAACATAATAATTATAAACCGGGGCAGAACTTAGTGCAGGTACAACAAATTCTGCTTCAAAACATTTGTCAGGGCAAATGTCTACTTTATAGGCTGTTGAAAAATAAACATCTCTGCCCTCAAAGTTAATATCATCGTAATATTCCATTATGTTTTCATAGAACAGATTACCTGCTTTATCATATTCTGCAATGCTATGTAACAAGGTTTTCTCAAATCTTCCCTTCTCAAAATTAAGTGTGTATGATCTGATTATTGTTTCTCCGAGCTTAACGTTAATTTTGTCTAAATAATATGGATCTATCTGCATAATCCCCAAACGGGAGGATAATGTTAAATCGGTCCGGTTCTCCATTTTTAAAACAAATTCAACATTATATTCCCCGTCTGTCTCCTTGTAGCCGGTGTAGCAAATGTTTCTTGGGTAAAAGTATTTGCTATTGGAAAGATTAACTGCATCTTCGTCTGATGCTTTTAGCATTCCATTGTGATATGTATATTTGATATTATTACCAAAAACATCTTCTACACAGAAAAGCGCCCAGTGTACAATGTTGTTATGACTATCTCGTATTACAGCATTTGAATTTTGCAAGCTCAAATCTGATGGGTCTTGTGCACCATACCAGTAAATTGTGCCATCAGTTGCAGTTACCTTCCAATAATATGTATCTGGTGAATTCCCCAATCGTTGTATTTTTGAGAAATTGCCTTGTTTTCTAACTGAAAAAACTGCGCTATTTCCAGTTAGCCTTTCCCTGGAAGGTGTTTCAAGCACGGTTGTGCCTGAATGTCTGTGAGGCATCCAATCCATGCCATTAAGCGGTGGATACATAAGTTGCTCACCATTAAGCTGATATATTTCTGTCTCAATATTTTCACCATCATCAGTCAAACTACCATTTGCATTTAAGTCACCAAACGTAGGTACTCCCCAGCGGGTGTCAATAGTTATGGCAGGCATTTCTATGCTCCAGCCCAGGCCAGCCCAACCGCTACCACCATCGCTGTTGTAATTTAAGGTAACCTCTGGCTGCATGCCCTTTCGGCCAGCTGGAATTTTTATTGGAAATGTTACACTGGCGCTCCCGCCACTATTGGCCTGAGGAGGACTGATGAGTGTAATATTGGCTGAAGGATCAGCAGCCTTTATATCATTCATCATGGTTGGTGTATATGCAGCAGTCTGTGGACTTTCTGGCACCTGTATAATCCCGTTAATGTAGTCAGAAAAATGTACTGTACTTGAAATTATCCTTTTTTCAGCAACATCAACTGAATCAAAGGCTATTTCTTCCCACCTTTTGCTCGAAACATTGAAGTAATATGTCCTAATGTCTCTTTCATTGTAGCCGCTGGGAATTAATGCAGTATCATAAGCCAATGACATTTGAACCGGTTTATTGAACATTATGCCATCTGGCGTAAATCTATAGGCACTTCCTCCCCGGGTAACGTTAATCAATCCCGGATTTAAAGGTGCACAATCAATTTTTCTTAAAGGAACAGCCGCTATTCTTGTATCTGAAGTTATTGAGCCATTTGAAAAATTTAGAGTTACATTAGGGAAAGAAAACTCAGCATCTTCTTTAGTGATAACCATTGAAAATTTTTGATCAGAAAAATCTTTTTCAGTTAAAACAATATCAGCCGGCAAAGCTTCGCTTATCGTCATTCTTTTTGTAAATAATATGGACTCCTGGTTCTTAAGTGTGATATCAAAACTGACACCTCTCCCTCTTTTTGCAGCAGGTACCAGGGCCGAGAATTCGTTATTAAATACATTAACTTCTCGCCCGTTTACGAAAAAACTATCATGTTCATCGTACTCTCTGATAAAGCCTTTTATCAAAGCTTCTCCTTTATCATTAACAACAACTCTTCTAGAGTTGGTGAAGACTACTTTCTCGAAATTATCATCGCGCTTATCTGACCTTTCTATTTTGATTTTAACATTTCGTACTTTATATTGAACGTTAGCCTCTTCAAAGGAACTAAACATTACATAGTTATCTCCTTTATGTATTGAACTCAAATCTATTTCTTCGTCTTGCACAGTCCAATCATCGCTTAAAGCTAATAATGTACCACCAACTGATTGTCCGGCGTTTAAGCTTCTGCCTATACATGAATGATCTTTTAGCCCTTTTAATTCATAAGTTAGAAATGCTCTGTAATTTTGATCAGGAATTTCCTCTATTGCGATTCTAAATATATTATCGGTTGCATCGTCATAACCAATTTCCGGGTTAATTCCAATAATGCCAGACAATATATCAGCATTATAATAATTTACCCGATTAACTTCAGAAACTTCAGTATTAATAACCGAATCTTTAATGGTATTTCCCGTTTTAACATAATTACTTAGCTCCTTTATATCCGGATTGATATATAAAGATGTATTATTTGCAAAGCTGGAGTTCTCACGTGATAGCACTAGCTCAATATTACCTGCCATAAGTTGAACAGGGAACAAGAATGTGGAATGCAGCATACCAAAAAATGCAAAAAAATACAAAATGTGGAATAATATGCTTTTACCCTGGAATGTATTGTTTGGCTTGGTTTTCATTTGAAAATCTGTTAAATAAAAGTGTTGTTTGTTTGTAATAAAGTGCTATTCACTATAGCACTACCAGTTTTTGCATTATAGTGTTATTATCTCCCGATATAATCACCATATATATGCCGGGCTGATAAATAATTGTTTCAAACTCTTCATTTTGGTCATTGCTCATTTTTTTTGACCAAACATTTCTGCCATCCATATCCAGTATATGTATTACTTTACTCTCATTAGCGGCAAGTTGATACGTGATTCTGAATGGGACAGAAGACTTTACCGGATTTGGAAAAACATTAAGCACATTATTTAAACTGTTTTCATCTGGCAAAACGTGATATGCCTTTTCAATAAAACAACCTTTACTGTCGCTTATCTTAAGATTGTATACACCAGGTTGCGAAACATTTATTCCATTTCCTTCACCAAGGAAATCATTATTAAACCACCAACTATATAAGTATTCTGGAGATATATTATCTGGTTCTAAAAGAAACGCATTGTTCCCATTCTCCAGAGTAGTTGTTATGTTCACTATTTCATTATGTTTCCCATTTTTGTCTTCAGGCAATTTAATCTCACACAAATTCCCTTTTGAATCGGTAATTTCAATTTGTATTTCAGTTCCAGATTTCACTTCATGAAGTTCGATTACTTCTTCTTCAGAATAGATTGTGCGTACATTCGATCCAACCATGTAAGTTACATAATAAGGTGCAGCCCCGCCAATAATCCTTATCTTTATATTATTGTATTTCAGGTTGGCACAACTTGTATCAATTGCAGGTATAGCAAAAAAATCAGGGGCATTTATAAAAGAAAAATAGTAAGAATCCTTGTAAGACAATGGAATATCATCAAAGCTAGTTTCACCACTGCCAGGGTCAAAGTTGCCACGATACATAATACTGTAAAACAAGTCATTGCTGTCATTTTCAGACACAACCAGCCAAACACTATTATTGTTTTCAGTTAATCTATCAATACCAATTACACCGCTGGAAAGCTTTATTTGACCAACAATACTTTTATCCCTATCCATTATCAGATTCATTTTCCATTTTCTTGGCATTACATCAAACAACGAAGATGGATCATGAATAAAGCCAAAATCTTTACCATTGCTGGCCCAGAATAAATAAGTTTGATCATCTAAAACAGAATGATTCAAAATATTGAGTGCTTTTATTTGATCAACCCCAACAGATAGCCAACTTTCATTTGAATTATGTGATTGTTTTTGATCTAACCCCAGCATTTCATCACAAGCAATTGCAGTTGGGTTATGCCTATATATACCATTTGAATCAGATGACCACATAACCTCTCCCTCCGAATTATAATAATTACATCCATTTGACAATGAAATGCCATACTTTACAGCAAGGTATGATTGAATTTGCTGCCGGTTCAAGGCACTCACAGGTTCATTAAAATAAATCAGCTCCAGTAGTTTCTCGTTGTAATTTGCAGTAGATGGCTGAACAAGTTCTTTTTTGATCTTAAAAGAGGTTTTTTTCTTTGCTTTTTTAATATTCAGGCTCATGTCAATAATAGCACCATTTGCAGAATTATAACTTAGAAGTTCGTTTTCTGAAAACAGAGCTTTGTCAGAAAATATTCTAAATACTGACTTACCAGATTCTAATGTAACCAATTCGCTTTTGCTACTGCTATCCGTTGCTATAACAAGAAACAAATTTGAAGGATATTCAATAATATTTTCGAATTGGTTGCCTTTTTGTAATGAATAGCCTTCATCATAAATTGGATGGTAGTTAAAAATCGAAGCTGGCTTCTGAATTAAACGATAACTTTGTTGTTCGTTTAAATGTGAATGTAAGTGAATTTTGAGACCCTCTGCTTTGCAGAAAAACTGTGCTTTTACCTGCTGCAGGAATAAAACAAATGGTAAGATTAAAAAGACAAACTTTTTCATGCTTTTCAAGTTTGATTTAATATGGTTTTAAATATGCAGAACATTGGCATAATCACCTTCTTAAAGCAGCTTTCCATTAAACATTTCAACCGCGTTAATTTTTTTAGCAAATCTATAAGCAATGTATTCATAATTTCACGTCTATATTATAATTTGAATAACTAAACTGAATATAATTATTCCTTTTTGGGAATAACCATTTCTAATTATTTGTATTTCAAGTAATTTAATTTCAGTCGAAGCTATATACCTAACAACAGGTACATAAAATAAATCAGATATACAAAAATTAAGATATATTTGCAGCGTATCATTATTCTTGTTGAAATGAAAATTGATGTGCGTAAACTAAGTAAACTTATTCTGCAATTGCGAACAAGTAAAGGATATTCCCAATCATATATGGCGCAAAGGTTGGCAATTTCGCAGAAAGCGTATTCATATCTTGAGTCTGGCAGATCTAAAATGGATTTGATCAGATTCCTCAAAATCATTTATATTACTGAATCTGATCCCTTGGTTATTCTAAAAGAAATAACCGAACCAGGTTCAATTAGTCATGAGCATGAAAAGATATTACAAGATTTAAAAAACGATATTAATTATTTACATCAAAGAATTGATTTTCTACAGTCCCATAACGATTTATTAAAAAAAACAATAGAAAAGCTACTGCACACAAATCAAGAATAACGGCGCAAGATTTAATAACATCGCATTCATTTTATGGGTTTATTCAAAGAGGAATAGCATGCAATAGCCTGAAATGGCTATATTTAGCTCCCTTGAGCGTACTCACTAAACTTTCTAAGTTCTTTAAATTTTCAAAATAAATTACCTCTATAGCTAGAATAACTAAACAAGCCTTTTCAAAGCATTTAAATCCCATTTTAATGCTTTTAAAAAGGACTTTAATGCCGCTTTATTAATTAGGAGGCCTGGTCTGCCCTGGAATATTGGCCTACTTTCACCGGAATAATTAAGGAAGAAACATTATAGTTCTATCATCCGTTTTTAGAAAAATATGTAGTATAGCCAATGGTCATCATTTCGTAAGCAGTTTGGCAGCGGCATACTCTTCAAAAAGGTGGCCATGTCTTTTCTAATATAATGAATCTATACTAAAATTCTTAATCGGTTTTGGATCTTCCTTCTTACTAATAAAAGTTAATGGCGTTGTACTCTTTTGAATTTTTTTTATAAGTGTGAAAATTTGTTTTTGTGTTAGCGAATACATCAGACCTCTTGCACCATCAAAGAAGCAATTTAAAGCACCAAGTGCTTGTCCGTATTTTAAAGCCTTTATAATTGTCTCATCTTTACATGCATTAAACCCTTTGGACCCCATGTGTGCTATTTTTGAAATAATTCCTGCTGAAACCCAGTCGCCTGATCCGGCTGAATCAACAACATAAGAAATCTGGTAGCTTGACAGAGTTGTCCACTTATCCGATTGAAGTTGATGACTAAACCGATAACGTAACCCTTCCTTTCCTAATGTTTCTATTTCAAGCGGCACCCGCTGGTGCGGGTACATGGTACTATAAGTTTTTATTCTTTCATCTGAGAACTTTATTATATCGGCCAGATTCAAACATTCCTCGAACTGTTTATATTCACTTATAGCAGAGGGTTCAAAAAATATTAAAGCACCTTTTTCCTTGTAATATTTTGCAAGTTCAATAGATGATCTGTTTACCCTATCAAAAAAGAATACATTTGGAATAGGAGAATTTTGTGTGATAGAATTGACCTTGCTGCCCAGAACCGGCTTATATGAAGGGAGCCATTCGCCATTGTCAGGGTTTTTAAATTGAAATGAATGTACAGAGTTTCCGCTTTTGTCCTTTTTTATTCTCTGAATGATAATTGGAGTACTACCATCAGGAGTTAGCGTCATAAGAGATGTGTTCACCTTCCAGAAGCGTAGATCTGACAATAAATGTTTTGATGCATTATTGTTTTTTAATCTTGCTACAGGATAAACCTCCCACTGAAAAGAAGATAGAATTGTAAGAACATTCCCACAAGAACCACCAGCATATAATTTTAGCGGAATTTTTGGATTCCCATTTATTACAACATCTAATGCCACTAACCCGGCACCAATGCAGATTGGTTTTGTCTTCATTGCTTTATTCTTCATATGGTTCACCAGTAATCCAAATCTCATACAAAACATCGTTTTCCGAGTATTTACTTCTACCCTCAGAATCTAAGGCATGGTCAATGGAATCAACATGAGCGATTCCAACAGTTTTTCCTTGCATTTTAGCCTCATATACAGATAAAAAGGCGCCAATTGTCAACAATTTACTCGAAAGTGTTGATATTACAATTTTACAACCGCCAAGTATTCGAAAGGTATCGTGATAATGGTCTATTGTTCTACTCAGCAAACGATAAACCTGAAATGGGTTTTGCTCATCTGCATAGATAATATTATTTGGTTCAAAATCGGGATCATTAAATAAATAATCTTGATAGTAATTGATCAAATTGTCGCCTCGTCTTAAATTACTTGAAGGAAAGGGTAACAATGGACAAACAGCTACTGGCTCCAATTCCTTATCAATAATTTTAAACTGTTCCAACTGCCCTTCGCCTAATATTGGTATCCATATTTTTGAATAATCCTTGGTTTTTATTGTATCAGATATCCTAAACCCATGAGGATATGTCATTTGCTCTTCAACTCCTCTATCAGTAATACTTGAATCTAATTCAGGATTTTCAGCGACAATTATATGTAAGTTCTTTTTCTTTCCTATTTGCTTGTCAATAAGATATAGTACTTTATTTATTAAAGGAATAAATACACCCCTTGGCATTGCACTTATATCGACAATGACGTCCGAAAAGCCTTGAATATCAGTCTCATTAATTAGTTTTGATGCATTTATCGAAGCAATACTTCTGTCTTCATCAGATCGTGTAACAAGATTCAAAAAACGAGGTTTAGTGTCAGTAGTACCTTTAAGAAATATTTCAAGTTCTTCGATGTGCTTGATAACAAAAGCATTAGTAGAGTTTTCGCCTTCATGCTTTATATACTTTATTGCAACACATTCACGTTTCCCTTTGCCATGAATGGAAAATATTTCTTTTATACCATGGTTGGTACGTGGGTCAAATCCGATACCCATAATAAAAAGAATATTTTTCTCTGTATTGTTAAGATATTCATTCCAGAAATGACTAAAACTAATGCCACTTCTAATGAAGTTGTTCTCCCATCTTAACCCTGTTCCCATAAATTTCTATTTTTTGAAGGAGTGTAAATTTTTTCAGTCCAACTAGCAAGTTCAGCTAATTTTCTTTCTTTGAATTTCCCATTATCTAGTGGCAGATCATATTTAGCACAATAAATCCTATTTAAATATAAGATCATATAAACCTTACCTTGACACTTATAATTTAAGGTATAATCAAGCAAATTATAAGATATACAAGTTACTAAACATTTTGCCAATTCATACAAAGGATGTTTTGGATTTTTAAGCACTATTTCCTTTAAAAAATCTCGATCTCTCATGGTAATAGCAATACCATTTAATCCCGGTGAATTCCAAGCATTAGGCACGTATGTTTGTGCTTTACAAAAAGCGCCTAGAGAATCAAGAAATGTACTTATCTTATTGAAATTTGGAATTTTTTCTTTGAGGTCACGCCACTTTGATTTACAGACTCTTAAAACAATTTCTTCTTGTCTTTCAGGAGAAATACTAAGATTATATTCTTTTTTTAGTTTCTTATAGATTTTTTTTGAAAGAATATCCTCAAATAATTGACCAGCAATCGACAAGAATTGCTCAATATTTGAAGAAGATAATTTACTTATTGTCGTAAACCCATAATAATATGGAATTGCTCTTTCCAAATGTATAAAAAGACGCGCAGCATTTTTAACATCAGAACCTTCTTGTTGCACCAATTCTTCTTCTTGAAGTTCGTCAAAAGCAAACGATTTTTGTTTTTTATTTTCATCTCTATTTAAAAGAATTTCTAATGTTCTCCATGAGACAAGGGCTTCGAACTCATTTTCATACACCTCATCCTTTGAAATTAGCCATTGCTTATACCTGTCGGACCCGTAATTTGACTTAATCCTTCGCTCTACATTAATTTTCTCTTCAATAATTACTTTGACTGTTTCATTTGTAAATGTTGAGGACAAAAAGCTGCTAAAATTTGTTATTTCATCTTCAAAGATAGTTGAAACACGTCTATCTGCGACTGATCTAGCGAATTTTTCAAAATTCTTATTAGACCAATATTTTTCCAAGTAGATTGTGTTCTTGTCGCGACCGGTTGTTGTTCCTTCAAGTATTTCATCCATTGTCAAAGCTTTCATACGTTCAGCAACCCATGTCGTAACAGGAGGTCTTTTATTGACTATTCTGTTTAGTAAAATTGCACGCTGCTGCTTTGATAAATCATGGACATTATCCAACATTACCAAAACATCTTCTGTAATGGCTTTATTTTCGATATGAATATTTTGTTTTTCTAACAATTCAAGTGAAAATAAATCAGTGTTACCGTCAAGAGCAGTAACATCAAATTGGAAACTATCCATTTCACGGCAAATATGCTCTTCAAGTTGGCTTGCCCATTCATAATATTCTGCACCGGTTTTTAGTTTAGCTAACTTTTGTGGAATTATAATTCCAGTTGAATTTTGAATAATAATCTTATCCAAATCGGAAGGAAATTGCAAGTTTTTTGTAATACAAATAGACTGTAATACAGAAAGGATAATTCTGGAATTTAGTAATGAGAAGAACAGTCTTTCTCTTTGAACTTCATTTATATCAAGGTACTCTAATGCTGAGTATTCATTGTTAAATGAAATCAATGAAGATGCAATTAAAACCCTCTTGTCATTCACAACTTGAAGATCATTGAGGATTTTGAAGATGTCTTTACAGCTTTCATGTTTTTGACAATTCACTATTTCCAACAAAACCCGCGGTGTAAAAAGCTTCAATAATGTTGTTTTCCCTCCACCTGGAGAACTTCGAAATATATTAACTGTATTAAGTAAAGGGTATTCTTTAAATAAGTAAAGAATCTCTGGACTAAATAATTTAATAAATCGACCATCAGACCCTACATATTCTGAGGCTCTTGTGAAAAAAGGATTAATATTGCTTCTCATATTTCTTTATGTCTAGGAATTCTTGGGAATAGCCCTTTAAATTTTTTGCTATTATCATAAGACCATAATATTGAGACCGAATTATTGGGTGTATTATGTCCCAGTACAAGAGGTAAAGCACAATTACGATACCCTAAGTAAAGATTTTTCCCCGTATGCTCGTCTTCTATACTGTGGGCATCATAATATTCATCATTCTCACACAATTCAATAAATCGGTCATCGATCCCATTAGTTAGTTTCAATGAATTTGGGATTATGTGGATTGGTTTGAGTTTTAATTTTTTGGGGTAAGGCCATCTAGGATTATCAATTGAATTTTTAATTTGGTTCAATGCTTGTTCAGTGCATAAATAAATAACAAGATAAACTTCAAGATTATCGAGATCGAAAACAGAATTAAAAATCTCTTTCTGATTATAAAGATTTTTATAAAGTTGAGCAATCTTTCCGGCAAAATCGCCTTTATCATCTTTATATTTCAAATATGAAGTCCCACTTGCCGAAAAATCGTCCAATAAAAATAGCATTTTAAATCTTGCATCATCTGCCTGTGGTTCAAATCCATAAATCTCTGTCAAATCGGTAGTTAATTTTTTGGACATCTCTAATGCCCTATCTGCAGATAACTCATAAGTCAAATATACTTGCTCGTGCGAAATAATTCCAGGATTTGATCTCCTGAATATTTCGGTGCGTGCACCATCGCTTAATCCACAAAAAAGTGATTTTCGCTTTAAAGCCTTGTACTCTATTGTTGCTGTAATAAGAGCAATCTTCCAAGAAGCTATTGACGTTTCACTTGCAATTTTGCCAACTAATATATCTTTTATTAAATCAGGGTAAGAAGATGAAACTAATAAATTCATCTCAGCATGTGAAATAAACACCAATTTATTTTCTATAAATTCAAGGGCGATTTTTCTGTCTTCAGGCTTAAACTGTTCTAGCCACAAAGCAAATTTTTCTATAAACCTCATTCCCGGATAATATTGATGGTAATCGTTATATTTATATCGGGCCATGGTTTGAAAATACTTTCTATTCTTTATCATTATTTCAGTTTCTGAGTCGGAAATACTCAGAATTTTATTAAGTAATGCTTGCGCGATGTCGTTCTTCATATTGAAATTGTGAAATAGTTCTGTTTAAAACTAATCCTACTTAAATAAGCCATTGTTGCCTTTGTGCCTTTTAATCCAATACTGCCTAAATTCCAGCAACAATCTGGATGAGTCGAAACTTCATCTACACTTAGTGAATGTTTTGACGTTAATAACTCGTAATCATTTCCGGGCCATTGTCCTCTATCTCCAATTGTCAAACAATTTTCGCTGCCTGACAATTCATTACACCTCTTGACAACATTTAATTTTGAGGCTATATTTCTTACCACCACATCAATCGAGTGACTTGATTCAAGCAGTTGCAGTTCTCCATCAGATGATGTAACAACAATGCTTTGAACAATCCCCTTAATTGTATTCCAATTCGATGAGTCTGATGTAACTTCAATTGTCAGTTGAAAGGGACGTAGTTTAATTTTCAGATCTGGGTAAGGTAAATTAAGATTCTTTAATTCGGATTCTAAATCAATGAGCTTTTTATTAGGCTCTAACTTTGTATTTGGACAATCATCATCATTTAATGTTCCAATATCTGAACCATTATAATACCCGATAATTATATTCTTCCAATATTGTTTGGGAAAATTTGAATTTCGAAGGGCATCCCTGACTGATTTTCCTCGACCTGTAGCAATACCAATAACTACACCACCTTTTAATAGTTTTAGTAATTCGCTCGCTACATCTTCAGCTAAACGATCAGAATATCTTTCATTATTTGAGCTTAGAGTTCCGTCATAATCAAATACTATTGAATAGAATTTCGTATTAGTTAATTGATCTATGAACGAAGAGTATTTTTTTCTCCAAAAGGCCAACTCATTTATTTTTAATTGGTGTATTGAGGCCTTGTTTGTTTTTTTTAATATGGAATACTCTTCAATCGCATTAAGTTTTACGCTGGTAAATTGCTTATAAAAAGAAGAATACTTCAAATGATATAATTTACTCCCAAAGTCAGGGACTCCTGGGCGACCTGGGTCTATGTTAAATGCTTCTCCCACAGCATTAACAAGATAATATGAGTTTATTAGTAATTCGATTGAAGAATTTGCTCCTTCTAAATCACTTGATATTATTATGCGCGGGATATAAGCAGGGATAAGACCAAGTGTCTTTATGGCTATGTGGTTTTCTTCAGGTGTTACCAATGCTACAATAACAGAATTCTCTTTTCTTTTGTCAAACCAATGGTGGCGACCGTGTCCAAAATTCCGGTAATCTGCTATCAATACGCTACCTAAAGCAGCTTCAGTAAATTTTGACTCTAAGTCGTATGCTACAGCTGTTCCCCATCCACCATATAAAACTGTTGTTGAAGTATCATTTTTAAAATTACTCGCGAAATCGCTTATTTTCGCTTTAAAGGCTGCTGAAACTGCTGATGCTTTATTCATGAAATTCACATTTCCAGAGGCTTTTGCAAATATTGCAAAGAATGCAGTCAAAGAATTTGTAGCTAAAAATCCATCCTTCTTTGTAGGTATATCAAATTCTATTCCCTTGCTAACAGAAAAAGAATTTGCTAACTTTGTAAGAGGCGCATTTTTTCGCATGCAAACCGTGGTTATATCGTTTGCCTTATTCTCAATTGCAATTTTGAACGCAAACAATATATCGTTATTCCTTCCGCTTGAACTAATGAATAACACTTTTGCTTCTCTTAGTGCAAATCTTGAATAATATAGGTCTAACGGAGTTATCGCTTTAGCAATATTGCCAAGACTTTGGTAAATTGATGCCACAAAGGTACATGCGCTTAGTGATCCCCCTGAACCAACAATAAAGATAGGTTTGCTTGTATCACGAAAAACCTGTGACTGAACAGAATCAGTATCCTGTTCCAAAGCCCAATTTATCGTAGCAAAACTTTCTTCAATTTCCTTTTTAAACGGTTTCCCCATATTGGTCTTATTGCAACTGCACTGTTTCCAGTACTGTGAGTCTCACTATTATCCTTACCTACTTGCTCTCTTTAATTCTTTTTTTTCACCAAAGAGTCAGGCAGCTAAATTAAATTAAATTTCTGTATTATCTTAACCATAGAAGAAGAAAGTGTGGGATTATTTGTCGATCGTTTTGCTTATTCTGAGTTAAAATCTCTTTGGCAATTGCCAATGGTATTTAATTTGTTTCAATACAAATAACCTCTCCAATTAATATTCAATTTCACTTTGTATGATTAAGGTTATATGGCTGATTTTACAATTCACGAAGGCTCTAGCTAAAACTCAATTTTAGTTTTCAAAAATCTGCGAATGTGCTTTTGGTTGGTTAACTGCTTCGATCACTCTTTGGATTGGGAGGTACATTAAAGTTTTATTAATGTAGTATCCTGCATTATTGTCAGCATAATGTTTCTTCTTTTTCGTCTTCTTCATTTTCTATTTTCTCTATCGCACAAGCTAAAAATTCATCATCTGATAACTCTTTGTCAAATACCCATCTCATTTGAGGTTCAGCGTATAATTTGTTTTTCTCAAATTGCCCAATCCATTTTTCAAATTCTTGTATGAGATCTGTTCTCTCAATTTTCTTATGTCCTCGATTTTTCTTTACTAGTTCAACTAATTCTACCGGAAGTTGCTTCGGCTCTATACCAAAGTAGTAAAAGTGCTTAGATAATAAAGAGTATTGGCCACCTAAATCAATAAGTCTATTCCCTTCATTGTGAACACTTTTTCTGATTGACGGACTGAGAGCCTTAGAATAGTCATAAATGCAATCACCAACATGTAGCCGCCAGTTTTTCGCTTTCCAATTCGGAATCTTATTTTTCAATTTGTAGTTACAATATTCGTCATATTCCTTCAATGTTTTCTTGTCGGTAATCTTCATAGCATAAACAATTCTACCAGAAAAGTCATATATTTTTCCATCCTCAAGTTTAGCGTTTTTGGAACCTGTCCCAATTACCCAGTCACCTATTTGAGCTTTTCGTCTTATTGCAGGCTTGCAAATTGTCAATGTGCAAACTTGCCAAAACGGATTGGGTGCCGCTCCATCATCAATTTTCAATATGTATGAATAAATTTTTGTCATTGGGCTTTTGTATTTTACACTCACTACTTACTTTTACTATTTTTAAGGCGTTCGCAGACAAATTTAATAAGAAAAGGTGATTGTTCGACTGCCTGAATGCTTTTCTTGATAAAAAAGAATTACCGAATAACCATTTAGTAGAGTTTAACACTGCTTTTTTTAATAATCCGGACTAAAGTAGGCCTCCCATTCCGGAGCAAAGTAGGCCACTTTTGGCACTAATTTGTCAGCTATTATAGGGTCAGGGAAATTGACATTAACAATTTGAAACTGACATTCCGGCAGAAAGTAGGCCACTTTAAAGTGATTAAGAAGAGTTAGGTTTTGAGAAAAATACACCTCCAAAAATGGCTAACAAAACAATCACTATGCTACAACTTTGTTGAGTATAATAGTTAAAAGAAAAGGGGCTTTTAAATCTCGCACAAATAAGTTCACTTGTCTCGGGATCTTTTAGAGATAACGAGATGGCTCACATTAAAAAGTTCACTTGACGCGGGATATCGAAAATATAACGAGAGAGCTCACACTAAAAAGTTCGAAGCACGCACTAAGAAATTCAATCCTAATTTTGAAGTAATCCTAATCTGAAAAATTATGTGAGCCAGTAGTATCAGCATCCATCTAAACTTTAGTCACCATTAAATTAATCGTGGTTAATAAATTCAAATTGAAAAATTAAACACAATTCAGATAGCCTATGGATCTAAATTCGGGACTCTTTATGTCACCAGCCCTCCATATGCAAGG
Organism: uncultured Bacteroidales bacterium; assembly: GCA_964601515.1. Taxonomy (GTDB): domain Bacteria; phylum Bacteroidota; class Bacteroidia; order Bacteroidales; family UBA7960; genus PWND01. Next base: position 23,425 of record CAZRNU010000012.1, read on the forward strand.
GCATGCGCTGCGTTGCAGCAGAGGTTATTGTATAAGTGTGGAACTTATAGCGTTTCTTCCTCAGCTGTACAGTGCTCAACCCTTTCCAGCATCTGCATAAGCAGCCTTCTAAGGTTGGCTTTCCAATTGGCAATTATATCACTAGTCTTAATCGGAGAATATAATTCAAAAACCAGAAAACCCGGAATGGAAAACAGACAGTCCTTCGTGTTAATCTTTTTAAATTGAGTTTAAATCCGAAATCGCAAATCCGCAATTGTCAGCCATGCGGCCTGAGCATTTGAGAAATAATATTTGTGACATTAAATGTCGAATCTGGTTTTGCAGAGACCTTCCGGGTTGAAAATAAACCTGGAAGGACATTACTTCAAAAGCTAAACAAGGATTACTTCAAACAAGAAGACCTAACAAGTTGGAAGAAAACTTGTTAGGTCTCTTTTTGTTTACCGGGGGAAGAAGCATAGAGTATTACTGAGAAATGTGTGTTAACAAAGGTGTAGCACTTTTCAGTAATATAAGAACTCTCCCGAATTCTCGGGATGTATGTGAGACTCTGTGTATTACCCTGCCGGGCGATTCTTTTGCTTTGCTGTTGGCTTGTGCATGGGCTGACAAGTGGGTTAAAAAAAAGGCTGCCGGTGCCGGCAGCCTTTTTTTGGGAAGTCCCTGTTACCCGGCGGCGGGCAACGGGGTTAGGGCAAAGGTGTATTCGAGCGATTCATCTGCAGCTATGCTTACAGGGATATTGGCGGGTACCATATAGCCCGGGGCAAAGCAACGCAGGTTGTAGTTGCCGGTACCGAGCCCTTCAAAAAAGAACAAGCCATCGGCATCGGTTTCAGTAAGTGAGCCCTGCTCAACCAGCCCCACCGAAGCTCCGGCTATGGGCTGCCCGGTAAGGGCATCGGTAACGCTTCCGCTTATATCGGCTGTGTCGTCGGCTGCTGCCGGCTTTCGGCGGCCGGTTTTGCGGCGCAGCGTTGTGTACTCAGCATATAATGCTGGATGGGCAGCCCTGCTCATGTTAACAAAGTGGTCGCACTGATCGGCAAACAGCTTGTGGGCTGATGTTAACAGTGTTTTCAGACCCACACGGTTAACCTTGCGGCTGTTCATAGCTATGCTGGTTTCGCCGATCATAGCGCCGTATTCACTTACCATCAGGTTGTATGCCGCTACATCGTCTGCATTTAGTCCCAGGCCGGATGCATCGGGAGTAATTTCAGCCAATTTTACCGACAATTGCTGTGCCAACTGATACAGCGAAAGGTAGTTGGACTTAGTCAACATGCTGCGGTACTGTCTTACTTCGGCAAGCAGGGCTTCGTTGTTGTTGCGCGTGGCAATCACTATTATAACACCGCTCAACCGCACAAATGCTGCCTTCAGATTGTCGCGAAGGCCTTTGCGGGTTGCATAAACCGGCGTAAGCGGCTGCGTAAGCTGCACACTAAGCTCATTTAACTGATCGGTGATGGAGCCAATAGCGCTAAGCATGGCTTCAGCCTCGGGCTTTTGATTAAAAGCTTCCGGGTACTTTGTCAGTACCTGATAAAGGTCTTTATATCTGTGAATTCTCGATAAAAATTGTGTCATTTTCTTGAAATTTTAGAGGTTTCAGGCATGCCGGTTGCACGCTGCACTGTTTTGCTTTTTTTTATCTGCAAACGTGCGGCCGGTGTGCCGGGTAGCTCAGCAATTTTCAGGTTTGTGGTGAGAGCAGTTCGCACCCATACTGTTTTGCATACACTACCCTGCCAGTGGCACAGGTAAATACTAAATGAAAATGGGGGTGGCAGCCTGGTCTGAAACATGGGTTCAGAAGCGTGGCAGGGAGAATCCTGCTGTTTCCGGTTAAGGAAACGAAAAGGCAATGGAAATGCCGGCTGCCGGTAGTTAGGCGGCCAGCGGAGGCGAAAGGCCGGGCGAATCTTTGCTTAGCCTCCGGAAGGTATATATGCGCCGATCGGGGCAATATGAATATCGCGAAAGCGGCAGGTCGTACCGCGGATCTGCTAAAATAAAGGCTATTACCGGTAATACCACAACATGAAAACCTATGTTGAGTATGTGCCGGCCTGTGTGCGACTCGCTGTAATGCTCAAGTACCAGCTCCACCTCTTCGATGGTAAACAGTCCTTCTGATTCGCTCCTTAAATATTCAGCAAGTTCAGGTGACATTACCTCTGTATTGATGTTTTTCCTTTTCTTCCAGAATTTCATGCTATGGACGATTTATAGGTGGCTGGCCATAATTCTGCCGGTAACTTTTCGGGAGGGTCAAAACCTGTCATTTTCCCTGAACTACGCATGATCTCATAATAACAATCGGTAGCAGTGGTAAGGGATACGATTCCTGTATACACCATATGGCCGAACAGATCAAAGTATGGCAACACTTTTATACCTGTTTCAGAGGCTATTTTCCTGACTGTAAGATCGGATGTAATGAGTGTGCAGCCGCAGTGCCCGGCCATGATCAGCACTGAGCAGTCGGTAAGAATGGTGGAAGTGTACTGTCCTTTCAGCCTCAGCATTTGTAAATATTGGTGATCGTCGGGCTGAAGCTGCTGAATGAATGAGTAAGGCTCTGCATTGGCCTGAGGAAGAAAAGCATTTCGGAAAGCAAACGTAGTTGTACTTACAAGCAGCCCTGAATGCTCCATTCTGGCAAGCATGCCATATTGGTGCAGATCCCGGAGGGCTGATGCATCAAGCATTACATTTAAAGTCATTGAGTATAGTGTTTAATAAATAAATCAAGACTGAGCTCAGCAAGCGCAGCCCCTTTGTTTAGTGTAATATATCCCTCGTAGAGTGCTCTTAACATCAACTGATCAAACCGCATGGGCAGGTCGGTGCTGGTGTTGCTACCTATGTGCATTTCGAGCGGGTCGGTAAGCACATAATTGCGCATGCCGGTCAGGTATGCATTGGGCAAAATGCCAAGATTATAGGCCCGCATAATAAATGCATAGGCCGAAATGCCGTATTTGTCCTTGGCCAGATGCAGTTCGAGCGGTGCAAAGCGGGTGCGGTACTGCCCCCAGGTTTCAAAAAATACATCGCGGGGTATAAGCATGGCTCCGGCAAACCAGTGGCACATGCGCTCTTTTTCCTTTTTGGTGAGCGATTTGTCAAACTTAAATAAAAGATGTGCCAGTTCGTGCAGGGCGGTAAACCTGCGGCGTTCGGTGGTGGCCCCGGCGTTTACCACTACTATGGGAACGCCGCTGTTGGTGTAGGCCGAATAACCTTCAAAGTCTTTGGTAAAGGGCTCGAGGTCTATCACCCTTACCCCCTGCTCCTCAAGCAGGGTCATAACACTGCCTATGGGGTGACTGCCCATGTTCCAGGCCCGGCGTACTTCAATGGCAGCCTCTTCAACATCCTGATTTGTGCTTATATACATCCCCTCAACCGGCGATTTAAAAACCGGCGAGGCATGGGTGAGTTTTTCGAGTTCAAGGTAACGCTCTACCTTACTTATAATAGTGTATTTCAGTTTTTCTTCGGTTTTAACGCCCATGGCGGCATTGGCCCTGAACTCTTCGTTATGCAGCGTAACCGAAACCGGTGAGTAAAAGAAGTCGAGTGGCTGATCAAGTGCTTCTGCAAGTTTTTCGGCAACCTCGGGCCTGGGCAGCATTTCGCCCCGCTCATATTTGGCTATGGCAGTTTTTTGTACCAGCCCGCCCAGGCGGGCCACCAGTTCATCCTGCGATAATCCTGCCTGCTTGCGGGCACTGACTAATCGGTTTCCAAATGTTGCATTCATACTTCTTACTTTTAATTCATTCAATAATTCATGGTGTTCACGCTCTGCAAATATACAATGTTTGTGCACTCATGTCAAACTATTTTTTCACCACATATTAACAACATGGCCGGAAATTCTGTGAATAAAAATTCTTACATAACTGCATATCAATACTATACAATCACTTTTAATTGTTGATAACTCTCACTAAAAACTTGATTTTTTGCAATAATTTCATTATATACGGGCCCTTTTCTTTATCCTGCAGGGGCATTGTGGGGCTATTTATGGTAAAGAAAGTAGAAATGAACACCTTATTTTATATGCAAGCGAGGTTTTTAGCGAATAGAAATAAATGGGGTAGCTTGCTTTGGGCACGAATGGGTGGCCTGGTTTGCTCCGGAATATTCAACATCAGATGAAGATTAACCTGCACTCCATTTAAACTCTATTCAAATGCCTTTTAAATGTGATTAAAATGTGATTTGAAGAGCAGGGTGGTTGGGGTGGGTGGTCTACTTTGCTCCGGAATTGTGGCATACTTTAGTCCGGATTATGCATTTGGGCGGATAAACCAGATCGCCGCCCGGTGTTTGTTTTTTTGTTTTATCATCATTTCAATTTGCTAAATCGCTCCGGCCATCAGTGTAACCAGTCAGTCAGATTCTTTGACAAGGGTTGGTTGGCGGCTTGGCTTGGGGGGCTTTGGGAATGTGTGTGGCTGTGAAGGGTTGGCATTAATTCTCAAGCTCATATTTTATAACACTTTTAAATCCACTTCCAGTAAGAAATTCAATTATCATTTCTGAATCCAAACCGCCATTTTTATAATCATTTACACTTTGTATCATTTCTCTTCTTCTATCCTGCAAAGAGTTATGATTCAGATTAAATGCTTTAATTGTTTCTTCTGCTTTTGTTTTTGCTATTCCTTGTAAATCAGCCTTTATAGTTAATTCGCCCCAGTTTTTCAATTCAAAATATTGATTTGGATTTTCAAGAGACGGATTAATTATCAATGCGTTATCTTCTTTTGTTTTACCTTTCAGATATTTTTCATCTTTGTATTTACCTCCAAAGTCATCTGAATTACAAGAGACAAACAGATTCGACCATTCAAATGTCAATTCTGGAAAGAATGCTGAGTCTTTTCGTTTTAGATGCTCAATATGTGAATTATTCTTTTCGTATTCCAATGGTAGCTCTGTGTAAGCACACTGATTACTTTGTTCATCCTCCAAAATGTATTTTCTTGTATTTGTGCGAACTGCAGCATCTAACCCCTCCCAATTCTGTGGGTTATTTTTCTGAACAAAGTTTAAAAATTCAGGATATGGTGCTTTGTCAATCTGTATCATAATTTACGACTTTTTGCAATTTCAAGATTGATACTCACAATTTCAGGTGCCGTTGGGCGAAGAATGTCTTTCAATTCATTGAATTTTGATTTAAAAATATCAGAAGTAAATTCTTTCTTTTTAACCAATTCATGAACTTCCCTCAAAAGATTTTCAACGTATTTATTCCGTACCCCTTCCACATTAAAAAAGTCAATAAGCAACGATTCTACATTTTTGCCGTAACTGCTAAAAGGGATTTCTTTTGTTTGCCCATTCATAAATACAAACAGGTTTTCTTTTTTAATACCAGCAACAATATTTGGTGAATGTGAAGTAATAATATAGTCGTTTTCAATATTTACCGAACTTGAAATGTGCTTTTCCAATTCAAAAATGAAATCCCTTTGCCTCTGCGGATGCAAATATGTATCGGGTTCATCAAACAAGGCTAAAGAGTTTTCTTTTAAAACAAGCTCATTTATCCCTAAAACTATTAAGTCTTGTTTTTCACCTTCGCTAAATGTATTTGAGTTGACCGGAAAATATTGCGAATTTGCATGCCGTGTAACACTAATATCAACAGACTGTATCAAATCATTCAACCAAGTCATTTCAAGGATATTAAAAAAATCTTTTTCTGTACCGTACAAATTTTTTAGTTGATGCAAAGCATTAAACTCTATTGAGCCAAAATGAAGTAGAATTGAATTTTTGGTTTCAACCGTTTTTGAGGCAAGTTCATGAAGCTGTTTTAGAAATACTGCAACAGTTCCTCTTGCTCCCCAGAATTTTCCTTCTTTGGGTTTTAATTCATTATTGCCCCAATGAGGTTTTTTAAGGTTTATGGTGAAATAATGAATGGTATTATATTGTATCTTTTTTTCGAGAGCTTCAGGTACATTTCCATATTCAAACGACAGCAGGGCAAGAAAAATCAAATTAAAATGAAAAGGTTCGTAATAGAAAAATAATCGTGGGGAAAATTCTTTTTCTTCGTTATATAATTCCCTGATTGACTCGCTGTATTCTTTATTGTGAACATCAACTATCTTTTTAATATTGGTTGATTCACCGGCGTAATAAATTGCAATCGCATCGGGCAGCAACTTAAATTTCTTGTCTTTTATAGTTTGTTTTATGGCTGATAACTCTTTGCTTGCCCGTATATTTTTTAAGCCTTTTAAAACAGTTTCGCCGATACTACACTCAATATCAACTATTTCTTTGTTTGAAAATAACTTAACCCAAATGTAGTTTGTATTGAACTCGCTCCATGTGCTCGATTCCATTAGTTTGTCTTCAACTCTCACTTGATATTCAAGTTCAAACTCAAAATCAGGTTTTTCGTTCCTGATAAACCAACTGAATATTCTGGTTATGCTTTCCAAAACAGTTGTTTTACCCGAACCATTTTCGCCTATAAAAACTGAAATGTTATTATCAATTTTTTGAGGGAAGTCCAAGGTAAAATCCTTTAAGATTCCGTTTTCTTTTATGTATAGACGTATTAATCTCATGATGCAAATATTGTTTGTTCAAATTCTTGTTCTGCTTCTGACTTAATAGAAGTAATCAATTCTTTATTATTCAAAATATTACTCTTTTTCATTTCTATTAGCTCCATTATTTCTTGTTGAATTTCAAATTTGGGTAATGGAATTTTTATTTCTTTCAATTCAGATTCTGTAATTGCAGGGTAAAGTCCTCCAGTCATTTTATTTTTAAGTTGTTCGATGCCGTATGTACATTTTAAAAATTGAAGTAAGTACGGTAAATAATAATCTTTAGATGGTTCAATTACACTGAAACCAGAGGAACATACATTTTCATTATACTCATCTGTAACGATTGCAAACTTTTTTAAATAGGGTCGAGTTGTTCCAATAATTAAGTCGCCAGATTTTACAAATTGAGTAGCCCTACTTGGTGCTTTCTTTACTTCAATTTCTTTGGCTTCTAAGATTCCCTTATTTGGGTCAATTGCACCAATTTCAATATATTTAAAAGTTTCTGACTCGAATTTTGTCTTATTGAAACTTCGTTTAGCGAACTTATAAGTTTTACCAATAATTGTTAATTCAAATTTTGACTTTTTCAGTTCGGCAGAAATTCTGGTATCAGTTGAGAAAAAATCCCATCTATCAAGCGCCAAATAATCAGTAAACTGCAAAGTGCAATGTTTTTCCTTGATACTAAAAGGTTTTAAACCTAATTGTTCCAAAAAATACCTTTCAATTTCCCCCTCCAAATCACTCGCCTGTTTTTCTAATTCTTCGGCTTCTTTAATTTTTGAATAGTAGTTATTTACGATCGCTTCTTGTTCGGTTAATGAGGGTAAGGGGATTTCAATATCTAAAAACTCATCTTGTTTGACTCTTGCCTTTGAAATTCCAGTAGTTTTAGTATTGAGCAATTTTTTAAAAGCAGAGCTTCGCAAAACCTTGTGTAAAAATTTACCATTTACCTTAGTTTCATCGAATTTAAAAGTAGGATATTCAGAACTAACACCGAAAGGTGTTTGACCGTCTTCATGAAAATATATACAACCGTGTCTGACATTTATTTTGGAATAGATTATCGCATTGTCGGGAACTAAGTTTAAGCTTCCTTTATATGTTTCTATCTCCTCAAAATCTCGCAAAAAGAGTTCACCGCCAAAATTAATCTTTGAAATGATTTGCAATTTGTTTTCAATCATTTCTTCTTTACTAACAGCTTTTTTGTAAGGCTTTAGTATATCCCTCAAAGTTACTACATTCTCAAATTGCAGATTATTCTTTGTGTAATAGCGCTTGACATCCCAAAGATTTAGGTTTTCAAGGGGTATAAATTTTAAATAGGTTGTAGCTGCTTGCATTATCTTTCTGATTTTGCGTAAAAAACCTCGGGTTCAGAAACTACACCATCAACAATGCGAACACGCCCAATCTCTTCTTCTGTGATTTGGTAAGAAATAGATTTAATCATTGTATCCCAAAGTTTTGCCTTTTCCCTGTATGTTTTAAACTCCTTTGCCAAAGGTTCAAGTTCATTTTCAATTTGTGAACCGGTACTGCTTATCCCGGCTTTTTCAACCTCTGCAATGGGTATTTGGTAGTTAAATTCTTTTTTAATTTGGGCTTTTATTTCGGCACTTATCTGGTCTTCCAATTGCTTTAGTTCTGCACGTAATTCTTTCTTTTCGCCGTTAGTAGGTGCTTCTTTTCCTCTCAACTCCAGTTTTTCAATTATTGGTTTGGTTTGAGGCTCGTATTTTTTTGTGATTTCTTTTTCGGCTTTTTTAGTAATAGTTTTCCACTGCTTTGCTTCCTCCTCTGTAAATTTTTTAAAGAATAATAGGCTCGGTTTTACCGTTGCACCACTTGCAATAAATACGTCTTGCGGAATTGAGGTTATTAAAATGATTTTAGCCCTGCTTTCAACAAAATCACGGATTTTCTGCAAATTGGTGTTATTCAGAACACCTTCGGGTAATACAATACCCATACGTCCACCTGGTTTTAATAAATTCAAACAGCGTTCTATAAATAAAACCTCGGTTAGTGAACTCATGCTTCCAGTTTCATACAAATCTAAAAGCGAAACACCAATGTTATCATTTACTTGTTTTAAAGCCTCGTCGTATGCTTCACCGTAGCGTTTGCGGTATTTTTTTATTCGTTCTTCATCGGTGTATTTGTCAGCTTCTGTGATTTTTAATGATTTTTCAACCCTGCTACCAAATGGTGGATTTGTAAGGATAATATCAAATCGGTTTTCAAAAATACCATTTACATTTAACAATCCGTCATTGTGATGTACTCCACCATGTCCATCACCGTGCATTATCATATTCATTTTAGCTGTACGGCTCATACGTGGGTTTGCATCAGTACCAAAAATACAATCGTAACTAAGTTCCCTAATCCTGCTTTTTGGATTGTTTATGTCAAGTTCAGCATTTAGTTTGGTAAATAATTCTGTAACTTTTTCATCAATTGCTTCTTTCTTATCATCGGGCGAATTATCATATTCTTCGTTATATAATTCGGCTTTAATTTTCTCCTTTGCTAAATGGATTTCGTTTTCAATTTTCGCTCTCACATACTCAAAAGCTTTAATTAAAAAACCACCGGAACCGCAGCAAGGGTCGCAAATTACTTCGCTTTCTTGCGGGTCGAGGACTTCAACAATAAAATCAACAATAGTTCGGGGCGTAAAAAACTGTCCTAATTCACCTCGGAATGTTTTTCCAAGGAATTGCTCAAATGCAATGCCTTTAACATCGTCAGATGTAGTTGAAAGGTTGTAAATCTGTAATTCTTCGACAATTGCTTCAAAACTGTTTTCTCGTATTCGTATTATTTCGTTTGGCTCAAAAAGGTCATCGTCTTTAAAATCTTCTTTTGTTTGCTCAAACAAAAACTGATAAAAGTCTTTGCCGTCTTTCGGTTTGTATTTGTCATAACTGGCTTTGTCGTTTTTGAATGCTTCTTTTGAAAATATTTGATTTTC
>CAZRNU010000012.1:33028-35151 GCA_964601515.1 uncultured Bacteroidales bacterium
GAAGAAGTGCATGGGCATGACCAACTTTGATGAAAATATTTGATTTTCAGAATTACTCCTCTCGTAACGAATTTTGATAAACAGGATTTTACTTATTTCATCAAATGCGGCTTCTGGTGAAAGTTTGTCGTTGTTACGAATAATGTTGTGGCATTTGAATAGTAGTTTTGAAAACTCGTCCCTTGTAAATGCCTTGGTTTGTTTTAATAATTCGTTTACTTTCTTTTCGTCATTAACAATCTTTGCATCAGGTATATTTACAACCTCCTCTAATCTTTTTGGGATTTTACCTTTCAGAACTTTAAAGATTCTTGTTTCTTTTAGGTTCGTAGTAACGAAAAAGTCAGCACCTGCCCAAGATGCGTAATTATAACCTTGAAAATAATCTTCTTCTCTAACTGTAATATGTTCGGCTTTACATTCAACAACGATAATAGGGCTATTATTTTCTCGTTTGTCTTTTACGCTCCTCCAAATAACAATATCAGCCATTGCACGCCCTTGGCCACGTTGTGAATTACTTACTTGGATTTCTTGTGCCATTTGCTCCAAGTCAAAGCCGTAATTATTGACTAAACGACAAATATACTCTTGACGAACTTGCTCCTCAGGTTTAAGGACCAACCATCCATCTTTGCCTTTGAGTGGAGCTTTTATTTTATTTCCTTTTATTTCTACTTTCATGGTCATTTCGTGCTTTTGGTTGAGTTAATCAATTCTTTTACATCAACTTCTAAGAGTTTTGCAATTTCGACAAGGTTTTCAACTGATGGCTGGACTTCATTTGTACACCACCTTGAAATAGTTGTCTCATTTTTACTCAACATTTCAGCAAGCCATTTATTTGTCTTGCCTTGTTCAGCTAATACAGCTTTTAATCTATTTATTGCTTTTTTTGGCATATTAATCTGCATTTCGTGCAAATATATCAACATTTTGTGAAAGTGAATGTCTTTTTTAAAGTTTTTAGGGTGGTGGGTGGGCTTGGATGCGTTGGCAAGAAAACAGCTCTTTTGCATGCTGGAGCATCGGTTAGTGTGTCGGGTCTTGCAAATGTGTTGTTTTGTGCGATGGCAGTCATTTAATTTTTCAGTCTATAAGTAGCAAATTGTCTGCTGTGTCTTTTTTTTGGGCTTGCTGTCAACGAATGCATATACGCTTATTGCGTATACATCCGCCTTGCCCACAACCACCACAATTGCTTCCTCAAACCGGATTTCACCACAAATATACCATTTTATTAAATATCCAATCCAGCCGGCAGATTTTATTTATAAATTTCAAACCTAACCCCTGTATTTTCATACTTTCTTTAAAGAATGCACGGCTTTGCGCGGTGTGGGAGAATTATGCCATGTGGACACTAAAAAGCTTTGAAATCACTCATTTATAGCAATTTTCCTGAAGTGCAACATAACATTATTACCCTCAAATTCAGAAACATCTTTATCCATAAAGCTCAACTTTCCGCTGAATCCTGACGAAAATTGCCGGTAAATGCAAAGCCTTAAGAGGGATGTAGTTCATCCTGGAACCGAGGACAAAGGACGAGCTCAGCGGCTGCACCCCGCCATAGGAGGTGGAAGCTAATAATCGCTGGTTCCGATATTTAATGGAATTGCAGAGTGATTATGTTCCTATATAGGTGTGCAGCTGTTTTAATCATTAGCAAAATGGTCTAATTTTTCTAACAAATCTTCGAAGTCAGATGTCATATATGTTGCACAATGCTCTAAAAATGGACTTTTACTTCCACTAAAGTAAATGAAAACAGGTTTCTGGTTGTTATGTGAATATATTATTTCAGCCAATACTCCTGGAGACAATTTGTCTGTCGGATAAATTACAATAGTAGCATCAGATTGATCTATGAATCTAAAATCACGTTCAACTGTTCTTGATTTAATTATATTCTTAGCTTTTTCAGTTACTTCCGCTATAGTGTTAGGTAATTCAATGTTTTTCTCAACATATGTTAAGGACATATCCTTAATATATAATGGATTAAATACTACAAAATAATTTTCTAGTTTTTCAAGAAATTCCGTTTGAATTTTGGTTAATAATGCAGGGTCTGAATCTTTAATTGCCGTAATAGGATAACTAAGATAGATTTTTTTCTT
>CAZRNU010000012.1:35161-43067 GCA_964601515.1 uncultured Bacteroidales bacterium
GTCAAATAAGTTACTTATTTTATGGTCTTTAGCAATTATAAAGACAGGTTTATTAAAAAAGTCAGCAATTACCTGCGTTACAAATTCTTCTTCAATCATCCAATTTTGAGTTTCCTCTAGATTGGGTAATGTGTCTTTGTCCCATTTGGGATTTTTTGAATTTATTTCAAAAACATCTTTTACATCATCTACTATATTAATAAAACCTTCGATTTTAAATCTTGATAAATTCCTAAACGACAAGCCCTCAATTATTCTGTGTTTCCACCTAAATGTAGCATGTATTCCAATTAAATGGAGTTCAACATCAGGTGACTTTAATTTTAATATTTCTATTTCTTTTAAAGCATTTTCACGTAATGTACTTAATAAATTTCTGTCAATATCAAGCACGCGATTATCAGTTAATTGAATATCAAGCCTTTTTGCTTCATCAAAAATCAATTTTCCAACATCATGTACCGATATTTTAATTCCTTTTTCGCTTGCATATTTTTCTAATTCGTTAAGTAGTTCAATTCTTCCAGAACCAGAAACACCAGTAATAATCCACTTTTTCATAATGCTTGTAATTTAAGGTTGCTCATAGTTGCACAGAACGGGTGAATCTGCGCATATTGCGCATATCCCCGATTTGCCCACAACCACCACAGTTGTTTTCTCAAACCGGTTTTTCAACGCAAATATACCATTTTATTAAATATCCAAACCTGCCTACGGTTTTTTATAAAACATCCAAACCCAAACCCCTGCAATTTCATGCTTCCTTAAAATAATAAACGGTTTTACATGGTGTGGGAGAATTATGCCATGTGGACACTAACATGTGGACACTAATAAGAGTCGAAATCAATCATTTATAGTGCCATTCCTGAAGTGTAACAAAACGATATAATCCCAAAACTCAGAAACATCTTTATCCTAATAGCTCAACTTTCCCCTGAAACCTAACGAAAACTGCCGGTAAGTGCATAGCCTTAAAAGGGATGTAGTTCAACCTGGAACCGAGGACGAAGGACGAGCTCAGCGGAAGCCCCCCCACGCCGTTGGAGGGGTGGCAGCTAATAATCGCTGGTTCCGATATTTATCGGAATTGCAGACCGCTCATATTCCTATTTATTAGCATCAGGTATTATTTTTTCATTAAGAGACCAAAAATGAGTCCAACCGCACCTTGTCTACCAATTGTATTTAAAAGTAATTGAAGATCGCTTGTCATTAAGCCTAATTTAGAAGCCATAGAAATATTTGCTTTACCATCAAGAAATTCTTGAAGCGAATTTGTCATTACTCCAAGTTTTCCAGCTGTTCCGATGTCTGCAATACCACGAGATAAATTGCGAACATTAGAGGTTAACAGCCCAGTTTTCATTGCTATTGATAACTCGCTCATATTATGCTGTTGTTATATAGTTAATGTCTTGAATTAAAGCTGCTTCTTTTGAAGTTAAATTTTCGAATTTGTAGTCTAAAATTAACTTTCCAAAATTTTTTCTGAATATCAGAAATTCAGGAGCTTTACTAATAGAGTCGTAAAGCTCAAATTTGTTCTCCCTATTTTTCATTGCGTTGTTAATTGTGAAATAAATTTCTTCTTTTTCTGCGAATGAAGATTCACAGAAGGCCGCTACATATTCGTTGATTTCGCTAATGGATTTTGAAATTGTCACTTGAAGAGTAGCGTTAAAAAAATCAGTAACAGATTTTAGAACATCATTCTTGAAAGCTTTAGAGAAATTAGCTGGCAATGATTTAAGAAATTTTGGTTTAATATCCTGGTCAATAAATGAAAGGTCAGAGAAATGTTGAAAAAGTAGTTTTAAATAGGCTGGATAGCCGTTATCATCCTCGGTTAATTGCAGAAAAGCTTCTTTTATTTTTGGGAAATGTTCTTTTTCAAGGTCTCTGCTCGCTAGATTGCTAAATAAATTATGTATGTCTTCAGGAACAGAGATTAATCTGTCAATCATTTGGCTTGATTCTTCATTTCTAATTAACTTGTAAAGGCCATTTGTGTCCTTTGTCATTTTATCACTAAGCGTTTCTAGATCCTGTTTAATTTGAATGTTTTTCTGTAATAATAATTCGCTATCAATTTTCATGGCCTTTACATTTTTTTCAATTCGAGCTACATATATACTTAGGCCGATACTAAAAATTGCTATAATAATTCCAAAAATACCAATGAAGTTTGACGAAGCACTCAACTCAGCGGAAACACCGTCAAATGCAGTGTCAAGCATGCCTGTCTGGCCGTTTATTTGCTCTCCTTGATATTGTTGCCGGCTTTTAACTTCAGTGATTTCTTCTTTTAAAACTGAAATCTCATTCTTCAAAGATTCAATTTTTAGTGAGTCAGTATTAGTCCTCGTTTTAGCATCTGCATAAATGCTGAATACTATTAGAATGAAGAGTAAGATTTGTTTTTTCATACTTGTCATTATTTATACTTACTGCTAAAAAGAAAATACACGCATATTGCGCCTATCCCCAGCCTGCCAAAAACCACCGCAGTTGCTATTTCAAATCGGATATCGAACGCAAATATAACATTTTATTAAATATCCAATCCAGCCGGTAGATTTTTTTTATAAATTTCAAACCTAATCCCTGTAATTTAATAACTTCTTAAAAAGATCATGGTTTTGCGCGGTGTGGGAGAAGTATGTCATGAGGACACGATAAAGAATCGAAATCACTCATTTATAGCACTATTCCTGAAGTGCAGCATAACATTATTACCTCAAATTTAGAAACATCTTTATCAATAAAGCTCAACTTCCCCCTAAAACCTAACGAAAACTGCCGGTAAGTGCATAGCCTTAAAAGGGATGTAGTTCAACCTGGAACCAAGGACGAAGGAAGAGCTCAGCGTTAGCCCCGCCATCGGCGGTGGGAGCTAATAATCGCGGTTCCGATATTTATCGGAATTGCAGACAGCTCATATTCCTATTTATTAGCATTAGTGGTTCATTTCTTGATGTTTGTATACTTTAAAATAAATTCCCAACCCTGTCCTTCTGGAAAATGCATAATTCCAAATTTGTTATCAGGAGTTGGTGCGAATGGCTCTATTCTTTCTAACTCACTTAAGTCTTTCTTAACGTTAAATGCAAAAACAAAACCTGCTAATAAGAAGGTGATTAATATTCCTTTTTCTGTCTCAGCTTTAATTGGTTGTCCAATAAAATCAGCGGGTAAATTTTCGTCCTTTAAGTAAGTCATTGTTATGATGGGGAAATCATTGAATTTTCCAGGATTGCCATCATAAATCATTCTCCTTAAATCCTCAATATGATTCTCCGGTATTTCAACATCTTTAAACAGTTCATTCTTTGAAATTGCTGAACGCCAAAGTAGTGAAAGTAGAAACAATTTAAATTTAGTATAATTCACATTCCCAAATATTGAATAGGAAAAGCCATCGACTGGGTTTCTGAAATTCTCACTCCAAATTTCTTCACCTTTAGACAAACCCCCAAATAAAATTTTACGGCCATAAGTTTCTAGCGTCCCAATAATATTATTATCGCATTCAGGGCAAAGTATTTCTTTGTCGTAAACACCTGTCGGCACATATGAAATGTGTTTACTTTCCAAAAATCTTTGAACGTCAATTTTATGGATATGGTGACTCTCATTATACATTCCTGCTTGAACATAGAAGAAATCGGGAATTATATGCGATTTTTTCAATAGAGGTTTTTCCTGCAAGCACAATTTACATTTACCATTTTTCATGTTTTTGAGGATTTTTTTTACCATTAATACTAACGTTTTGCAGCTACCCGAAGGGCGGGACTTTTACCACAAAACTTGATTTGAAAAACTAATGTTTGATTAACCACAAAACTGTCTTTGGAACACGAAACCCCGCCTTTTGGGTAGGTGCTGTTAGCGGTTTGTGGCTTTTTCGTGTTGTTTGCTTTCATTTGTTATGAATAAATTATTGTCGCTATGATTGCGGCAACACCAATTATAGTTGCTGTTATTACACCCCACTTTGTCCAATTGAAAGATTTTTCAGCAAGTTCGTCATTACCGTTTACTTCTGTTTTTGTTTTGATGTTTTTACCAACGTTAATTTGTCCGCTGTTGTTAGAAATGTCTCTAACTTCAATTTTATCTCCCATAATTATTTCGGTTTTAATGTCTGCGGTTTTTGTTGTTGTCGTTTCTGATAAATATTCAAATACATAAACATTTGTATAGGTACTTTTTACACTACTTTGTTTACATTTTGATACTGTCAGCCCCGTGCTTGATAACATCTCATTTACTATTTGAGGAATTTTGTTTGCATCTCTGTCTTGGGGTTTAATTTTTACAAAAATAAATTCGTCATTAGAGATGTTGTCAGAATTGATTCCATTTAAACTGTCTGGCTGTATAGTCGTAAACAAAAATGCTGGAGTTATTGTCGCTGGTTTAGTTTCTTCAAAATTTAGATTTTCAATGTCAAAAATATTACGAAAACTCATTACTGTGTCGCTATGAAAGGTCGCACTTTCCAATTTTTGAAAATTGCTATTGTCAAAATTGTATTGATAGTTATTCAATATTCTTGACATTCCACTGTTATGTAGGTCTGATGAATAATTATGTATCTCTTGAAAGTCAAAGTCCGAATACTCTAATATGTATAGGTAATAATCCGAATTAGACTTAAACATATTTTTCGGAAGGATGCTGTTGCCAATTTTAGCAATGCTTGAAATCATTAACCCCATATTGTCTTTTTATTCGGTTTTATCATGTTATCATAACTACATTTTTTGTCCACCTGTTGCCTGTTTTGCGGTCGTCCTGCCATAACCGCTAACTCGTTTATATCTGCACAAACATATCACTTTTCCCATTCGCAGAAAATAACTTTTTAATAAAGTCAGCACTCAGGAAAAAGGATTTCATGTTCAGTTTGGTTTTGTTATTGTTAAGTGATAGCAGCTACAATCCATTGTTTTGCCTTTGGTTCACCCGCCGTTTTAGGCAGATTATGTCCCGGGTTTTATTGAACGGGAGGGCGCTGCTGCAGGTTGATGCAATCAGCTATGGGCGCAGTGTTGTGGCGGTTTTTCAAGCCAGGCGCAGGGGAAGGCCATTCAAAGGTTTGTAGTTATTCATCAAAACAAGGAACTCAGGTTTTAAGATTTAAATCAGCAACCTTAAATGCAAATATAAATCAATTTTTAAAATGCAATACATTTTTTTCTTACAAAGAATGCCAGATGATTAATAAACTTTTTTTCTTTATTTCCTTTGCCCTGCCGATATCGGATATACAAGTTTAGGAAATCAGAAGGACGAGTTTATCTTCTGGTTGCTTAAAAATGAGAACAGCGATGGGTGGAAGCGTAACTTTTTTAGGCATTGTTAATGGTAGCATTGGGAGAAAGGATTAGAAGGCTATGCTTTCACTCTATGAGAAGATTGCGCCACATCTAAATGAACTGCTGTATACGAGAACCGTGCGTATCCGGAGAATTTGGGAGTGAGAGAGGCGCACTCGGTTAGCTAACTAGTGGCGGAGCCGTCTACTCGATTGGGGCATGTTTTTATTTTTTCTTCTTTTTAGTTCCATGGATAAAGTATCGGTTGGTTCCTTGCTCGGGATCCCATTGACTTCTCAGTCCATTGTAAAATTCTTGGCGACTGATTTCAGTTCCTTCTGAGTCAAAATAGGTCATTCCAAGTTTTTCACCCTTGTTATATTCACCAATTCTGTATTTACCTTCTTTCCATTGACTTTTGACTATTCCATGTAGCACCATGCTGTCAACGGGAACGGTCGTTTTGAAAAATCGAGGTAACCATTTCGATTTTCTTATTTCAAGGCTGTCTGGATAAAGAAATGCTTGTCCTTGCTCTATAATGTTCGAGTCTGAGTAAGTAACAAAGTCAACCAATACTGAATTCTCATAGACTTCTAAGGTGTCAAAGTCTGTCCAAGTCGAACTGTTTTGTCCTTTCAGTTGTCCTGTCAAGACAATAAAAAGTAATATTATGATGTACGAATGTTTCATTTTAAATATGCCCCAACGTTTTTCGGCTTGCCGCAGGCGGGGTTTTTTAGCACTGCCGTTCATTTGTAAAACCGCACTTCAATTATACTAAAAAACTGTCAACCGAAGCACTGCACCCCCGCTTGCGGCAAACCGATGTTGGCAGTAGTGCTTCTTATTGCCAGCCGTTACATTATTAACTCATCAAGTTTCCTTGTTAAAAAGTTGTCTATACCTATTTCGTCATTTTGTTCTCTCAAGTTTAGTAGATAAATGATGTCGTTGTCGTCAAGAACAATTATATAACCTTTTCTGTCGTTTAAAACATCCCTACATCTTTCTATTACTTGACCTTTGTTTTCTATTGAACGACACAACAAAATTCCAAAAACTCCACGCTTATCGCTAAATCTACCTTGAAGTTGGTCAATCTCTGGATTGCCAATTTCTTTTCCGTAGTTCTTGCATTCAACAAATATTTTTGGACATTTTATTTGATGTAGTTGGTGTAGTGATTTGAAGAAACCGTTATTGTCTGTGTTGTTAAATACGATGTCAATACGTTTACGACCATTGTTGATTTTCACTTCACTGTCAGGGCTAGAAACTCTAACACCAAAAATTTGGATAAGATTGTCAAATGATATTTTATGGTAATTGTTCGCATCATCATTACCTGTCTTGATGTTTGCCAATATTCCTGCTCTGTCGTTTGCTGTAAGAACTTTTTTGTTAGGCTGAAGTGCGGGAGTTCCTTTATTAACTGCTGTCCTTCTTAATTCATCTTTATACTTTTCTAATACACGCGGATGTTTTTTTGAGAATTGATACAAAAAGTCTGTTGACATTGGATACTTATCTTGTAAATCTTTTTTACGAACCACTACACGACCATTTTTTAGGATAGAGGCTAATGCGTCACCTGCGTGTTCGTGTTCAGCTCGAAGAAATTCAAGAACGAAGTTTCTATAATATTTGTCTTTACTTAGCTGAGGGTCTCGTCTAACACTTGAAATAGGAAGCAAAATTTTGGGTAATCCGTTTATAACGGGTAACTCTGCATAGTAACTTGTAAAAGAAAGAGTGTCATAATCAAATGTGTTGTTTACAGGAACTTTTTTTACTGCTATATTATGTTTTTTGCATTGTTCTTGAGTAAACTCAATCAAAGGTTTTTTCAAAATGTTAGCAGTAATATCTGAAATCTTATCCCTGTTAATTCCGTGTATCATTAACGCACAATCAGCTATATCCTTAATGTCTCCCGATTTTGCTGCTTGACTTGTCTCAAATGCTGTAAGAATTTCCTTTGCCTGAACAGAGCCAATACCACGTCCACTTGGTTTCCCCGTTGAATATCCGAGAGCTACTTCATCAACTTCGTGCATAGCATTTAACAAAGTATTAATTGCTTTTTTGTCACCAACTTTTATGCTGTCAATTAGATACTGAAAAAAGCCTGTTATGTGTAATTCACATTTTCTCGACCAATTTGTCCCCATTGCCGAAATTCCATATGGGTCAAGAAAAAGTTGTATGTCTTGATTTGCGTATATGTCTAAAAAGTCTAAATCTTCTGATTTTATCTTTAGTCCGAAGTGTTCACTAAATCTAGGCGGTTCAATTGCTATTTTACTCATAATTTTTCAGTCTGTTTGTTCTTTGCAGGTTGTCCTTTAGCATTACTGCCAACAAGTGAATATACGCATATTGCGCATGCTTCCGACTTGTCCACAACCACCACAATTGCTTTCTCAAACCGGATTTTCAACGCAAATATAATATTTTATTAAATATCCAATCCAGCCGGCAAATTTTTTGGCTTTAATATTTTTAGCTCTGAAAGGCGCTCAGGCTTGCATTACGTTTTGCTGCATGCCTGAGCCGCCCCCGGGTGCTCTGCA
>CAZRNU010000013.1:0-41779 GCA_964601515.1 uncultured Bacteroidales bacterium
GTTCTTCTGACTCAGGACTCAGGACTCAGGACTCAGGACTTCCAAAAATTGAAGATATTAAAACAGCGGCTTTTTATGATTTAGCGTATGAAGATTCTAATGAGAAACCTTCTGAAACAGAAGAATTGATAATTGCTGATGCTGATTTACAAATAGTTGCTGAAGACAACTTTTCAGAGGAAGTTAAAGAAATAGTTTTACCGCCTGTAAAACAAGTATCAGAAACTTATGCTATTGATATTTCGGAAGGTCATTATAATTATGAAAATGTAAAGAAAGAAAAAATATCTGCTTTGAATATTACGGCAGGTTCTATGATTCCATTTGCAGAAATGCAAATTACCAGCGGCTACGGGTTTGCTGCAGGTGTAATGAATGATTGGAACATTACTCCTTCAATAAGTTTATCAACCGGAGGATTGTTTGTATATAACAAATTCAGTTATGACAGCAACAACCGGAATTTATTTCGTGCAGAATATGACAATATTACAATGGATGGAGGTCAATATGCAGTAAGCACCATAAAGGATTTTGAAATTTTTGCAATAGATGTACCTATCAATGCAAAGGTGAATGTATTTAATTATGCCGGAACAAAATTATATATAACTACCGGAGTATCTTCACTAATATATTTACATCAAACATACTCTGAGCAAGGCACTGTATATGGTAATTATTATGAAACAGACCCACTTACAAACACAGAACAATTAATGACTTTCGCAGACGAAATAAGCATTAATGAAGAAGTTGCTGCTTTTGAGCATTTCGACTTGGCCGGATTGTTAAATATGTCGGTTGGGTATCAGAAAAAAAGAAATAGACACTCTATTATAATTGAGCCCTTCGTAAAGCTACCAATTTCAAATCTTACAAGTCAAAATATTAAAATGGGGATGGGTGGTATAATGATAAAAATTAGTCTCTAATCTTTATCATCATTTTTAATTTCGGTCAAAAAAAACCTTTTATCTTTGCGGCAAATTAAAAATATTCTATCACCTAATCATATACTCTAATGGAAAAACTGCTTGTAATTGGTTGTGCCGGACAAATCGGATCTGAACTTACTCTCGAACTTAGAAGAATTTATGGCAACGAAAATGTAATTGCCACTGACATTAAACAGGCTCCTCAGGATATTCTTGAAAGCGGTCCTTTTGAAATTCTTAATGCTCTTGATGCTGCCAAACTTGCGGAAGTAGTTGACAAGAATAAGATTACCCAGATTTATCATTTAGCTGCAATCCTTTCGGGAAATGCCGAGAAAAATCCGCTTCCAAGCTGGAATATCAATATGCAAAGTCTTCTTTTGTTGCTCGAGATAGCAAGAGAAAAGAAGCTTAATAAGATTTTCTGGCCAAGCTCGATAGCCGTTTTTGGTCCTACAACTCCAAGAGTTGAAACTCCTCAATATACAGTTATGGAACCCAACACTGTTTATGGTATAAGCAAGCTGGCAGGTGAAAGATGGATGGAGTATTACTTCCAGAAATTTGGAGTAGATGGAAGAAGTCTTAGATATCCCGGATTAATCAGCTATAAAACAGAAGCCGGTGGTGGCACTACCGACTATGCCGTTGAGATTTTCTATGAAGCAGTGAAAAACGGCAAATATGAATGTTTCCTTGAAGAAAACACCTACCTTCCAATGATGATGATGGAAGATGCAATAAAAGCAACTGTAGATATTATGGAAGCTGATGCTGAAAAAGTCAGAATCAGAAGCAGCTATAATGTTGCAGGTATCAGCTTTAGTCCGAAAGAAATAGCTGCAGAAATTAAGAAACACATGCCGGATTTCAGCATAACTTACAAACCGGATTTCCGCCAGGCTATCGCTGATTCATGGCCTCAAAGTATTGACGATTCTCATGCCCGCAAAGACTGGGGATTAAGAAATACTTACGATATTAAAAGAATGAGTAAGGTTATGCTTGAGGAGATTGAAAAGAAATTCAAAGGCTAACAGCCATGGAATTTGTTGATACGCATACACATCTTTATTTAGAACAATTTTCCGACGATTATGAAGTTGCTGTAAAATCGGCAATTGATGCCGGTGTGAAGCACATGCTTCTACCAAATGTTGACCTCGACACTGTTGAGCAGATGATGAGGCTTGCAAATCAGTTTCCGCAAAATTGCCACCCAATGATGGCAATACACCCAACCTCTGTTAAAGAAGATTATTTAGAAAAGCTTGAAGATATAAAGCAACTACTTTTTTCGGGAAACTTTGCAGCAGTTGGAGAAACAGGCATAGACCTATACTGGGATAAAACATTTTTCAAGGAGCAGGTGTACGCCTTTGAGCAGCATATTGAATGGGCTATAAAGTTGAAATTACCAATTGTAATTCATTCAAGAAAATCACTTGACGAAATTCTAAAAATTCTTGACAATTATAAAAACAGCAATCTTACAGGAGTCTTTCATTGTTTTCCGGGCAATGTAATTCAGGCTAAAAAGGTTGTAGAAAGAGGATTTTACTTTGGAATAGGCGGAGTTGTAACTTACAAAAACAGTGAGATGTCGAAGGTTGTGAGCGAAATGCCATTAGAGTGGATTTTGCTTGAGACCGACGCACCATATCTGCCACCGGTTCCACACAGAGGCAAAAGAAACGAAAGCGCATATATTCCGGTAATAGCCGAAAAAGTAGCAGAACTAAAAGGAGTTTCATTGCAAGATGTTGCCCGTATCACAACCGAAAATGCGAAAAAGGTTTTTATGGTTAGTGGATAGTGAAAAACTACAAGTGAAAAGTGAAAAGTAGAGACGCGATGCCTCGCGTCTCTCGAATTTCCAACCAAAAATCCATGCCCATTTTTTAATCTTCAATCTTACAAATCTTCAATCCAAAAAATCCGAAAACTACCTAGTCTTTCTAATTTCAAAAATCCTTATCTTAGCGATTGGAAAAATTTTTGGAATTAAAAGGATATTAAAATGAAAAAATCACTACTAACCCTGGTGGTTGCGTTGTTGTTGCCTATTATACTAAAGGCAAATTCAGACACAACCGACACAAGTAAAAGCCCTAAAATTTACATCGCTTTTTTGTGGCACATGCATCAGCCTATATACTGGCCTTACGAGAATATTATTACAACGGCCAACAGTGGTGCATATTCTTTTAACCTCTATGATGTTTTTAATCAGAGGGTTGGCCCATATACCGACTGGCCGAAAAATGCAGTTCAAATGGGTATTAATGCCGGGTTTGGCAATTTTGGGGCTCAGGTAAGTTTTTCAGGCTCGTTGGTTGAAAACCTTAACAACATTGCTGCCGCTAATGCTTGCAATGGAAGTTTTAACAACTGGAAATCTCACTGGAATTATATTACAGGGCAAAAAACTGTGAGAAACAACCCTAGAATTGACCTTGTTGGCTTTGGCTATCATCATCCTTTGATGGGTTTGATTGATTATTATGATATCCGCAAATCTATCCAAGACCACAGAAATATATTTGCAACTAATTTTCCAAGTTATTCTTATTCCAAAGGAATATTTCCGCCGGAAAATGCCTTCTCGGCAAGAATGATTCCTGCTTTGGTTGATGAAGGCCTTGAATGGGTTTTGGTTGACAATTTTAATTTTGAAAGAGCATCTGCAGGGGCTCCTGTTGGAGATGGCACAGGGGTTAAGCGTCCTAACAAAGCTGACATTTTAAATCCAAACCCAAATGATTGGACCGGCTTAAACGGACTATGGTGCCCCTCTCCTATTTCTGCCAGATGGGCACATCAGCCAAAATATGTTCAATATGTAGATCCTCAAACAGGAACAACCAAAAAAATTATTGCAGTGCCTGCATCAAGATATCTTGGCAATGAAGACGGTAGAGGTGGCTTTGGCGCATTAAATTACGACTATGTAATGAGTCAGCTTGAAAGTTATAATACAGATCCTAATCATCCAATATTAATAGTTTTGCACCATGATGGAGATAATTATGGTGGAGGTTCTGAAGGATATTATGGTGGAAATTTTGCCAATTTTGTAAGCTGGCTTGGCTCACAATCGAGCAGATTTGTTTGCACAACAATACAGGATTATTTGGAGATGTTTCCTCCAAATCCTAATGACATAATTCACGTTCAGGATGGAAGTTGGGTTGGTGCCGATTCCGGCGACCCTGAGTTTAAGAAATGGAACGGAGACCCAGGCAATTATCATGGAACCCCGAATTATAGCCCTGATCGAAACAGCTGGGGTATTATTACAGCAGCAAAAAACATAGTACAAACTGCTCACCAGGTAAATCCTTCATCTGCTCATACTGTAAATGCATGGAAATTTTATCTGAATGCACAAACAAGTTGCTATTGGTACTGGGATGGAACAGAAATGTGGGACTCTCACCCTGCAAGAGCTTGTAATTTGGCAGTAGCCGCCGCAGCAAATGTATTAGGGGGAAGTTATTCTGATTTAACTCCGCCATCTATTTATCTTCCACAAAGATTTCCATATAATCCCGGTGATGTTGAATGGGATGCTGTTGGCGTAATGTCGTCGGATTTTAAAGTATGGACATACGTTTACGACCATTCAGGGTTGCAAACGGTAAAACTAAAATACAGACTTGTTGACGAAGGTGTTCACACTGCAACATCTGTTGTAACTAGAACATACGCCGGAGGAACCGGTGTTGGGGAATGGCAGGAAATCAATATGACAGGAATAACAATTCCATCTATTACCAATCCACTTCCTACATATAAAGCAAAAGAATACTCTGCGGAAATTACAGGATATCAAAATGTATTGATTAGTTATTATGTGGAGGCGAGTGATAATAATGGCAATATTGCAAAATCACCAATACAACATGTTTGGGTAGGAGACGGAAGCGGATCAGGTGGAGGAAACGTTACATGGACTCCCCAAAATCCAAACCTAAATGAATACATAACCATTACTGCATCTTATGCAAATTCAAACACATATCTGCACTGGGGTGTAAATAACTCAGGTTCATCATGGCAAACACCACATGCAAGCTATTGGCCAAGCGGAACAACTTTGTTTAATGGCACCGGCCCGGCTGTTGAAACACAATTTACAGACAGTGGTGATGGTATTTTTAAAGTCGTTCTCGGACCATTCAACAATGCAGCTCAGGTTGTTAATACTGTAGCATTTGTTGTAAGAAATGGAAGCGAGTGGGATAACAATGGAGGAAATGACTATCATATAACAATTAACAACACCCCGTCAGACGACCCTGTAGGATCTAATGCCAATATTACTACTTTAGTAAATCAGCATTACGACTTTACTGCTTCTGATTTTTATTTTCAGGGAACAGGAGGTGCTACTTTTGCAGGTATAAAGATTGAGAGCTCTGTTTCTCAAGGAAACCTAACATATAATGGTATATCAGTAACCTCCGGCCAGGATTATCCTGTTGTTGCTAATCTAAGGTATACTCCTCCTGTAGGTATAACAGGAAACCCATTAACAAGCTTTACATTTAGAGTAAAAGACAGCGAAGGCAGATACAGTCAATCAGTTTATACAATGAGTATAAATGTATTGAGTCCAAATCCAATAAGCAGCAACTCATCCGTAAATATGAACATGAATGCAACTTACACATTCAGTTCAGCAAATTTCCCTTTTACAGGGCAAAATGGAGCTACATTTGCCGGAATTCAAATTTGTGAATTGCATGGCAAAGGAACTTTACATTATAATGAAAACCCTGCAGCAACTTCAACAGATTATCCAAATCCTGCATTGCTAACGTATACACCTGTGGCATCAGAATTTGGAATGCCTTATACAACATTCACATTTAAGGTTAAGGATAGTAATGGCCTTTACAGTGCAAGTTGCTACACAATGACAATAAATGTACTGAGCGATTTCCCAAATGGAATTAGCTGGCATCCGGAAAATCCAACTGAGGATGATATGATTACCATTGTTGTAAAGAATGATGCAAACATGAGTGCAAGCTCGAGATTGCACTGGGGTGTAAATGACTGGCAAATGCCAATTGCAGCATACAGACCTGCAGGTTCCGTTTTACACAACGGTACAGGTCCTGCAGTGCAAACTCCTTTTGAAAATAGCGGCGATGTGTGGATTGTAAATCTTGGACCATTCAATAATTCCTCTCAAAAAGTTACTAGCCTCGATTTTGTAATATTCTACGGTGGCAATAATTGGAATAATAATGGGGGAAACGATTGGCATGTAACCATCTTGCCGGGAGAAGAGGAGGAAGAAGTAAATCCGGTTTCATCAAATTCTTCAGTAACCTTCCTAATGAACAATAATTATACGTTTAGCAATTCCAATTTCCCATTTACAAGTTACACCGGGGCAAATTTCGCAGGAATTTGGATTTGTTCATTACCTAATAAAGGACAATTAAAGTATAATGGCAGCAATGCTGCAATAGAACAGGATTATCCAAATCCGTCGCTTCTTACATTTGTTCCTGAAGAAGATGAGTTTGGTTCGCCTTACACAAGTTTTACTTTCAAGGTTAAAGATAGTCAGGGATATTACAGCTTAATCTGTTACACATTAACAATAAATGTATTGAGTGATTTCCCTGATGGAGTTAGCTGGTATCCAGAAGAGCCAAATCAAAATGATATGATTACCATTATAGTTAAGAATGATGGCAATATGGCAGCAGGTTCAAAATTGCATTGGGGTGTAAATGGGTGGAATCAGCCTATTGCGGCATATTGGCCCGATGGAAGCAACTTGCATGCAGGTACAGGGCCGGCAGTTCAAACTCCTTTCCAAAATAGCGGAGACTATTGGTTTGTAAACATAGGACCGTTTAATAACTCATCTCAAATAGTTTCAAGCCTTGATTTTGTGCTTTATTATGGTGGTTCGGATTGGAACAACAATGGAGGAGCCGACTGGCATATCGCAATCAAATATGAAGAAGACGATGATGATGATGACGACGATGATGACGATGATGACGATAATTCAATAAATGAAATTAATTCATTGGCTAACGCTATCAGCATTTATCCAAATCCGATGAAAACGATGACGTTTATTGAAATCAATAATGATAACAATAGCAGCTACGAAATACAATTATTAAATACTTTGGGAGTTGCAATAATCACAACTGATGCTAAATCAGGCGAGAAAATTGTACTGAACAGAAATCGTCTTCCATCAGGTTTATACTTCATTAGAGTTAGAGACATCAATACTAATGAAACAAAAACAATAAAACTCAATGTAATAAACTAGATAAGTTTGGGGGTGTTGTTTTTTTAACTGTTTATTAATGTTATAAGCAAAACAACATCCCCAACATTTATTGCACCATCATAATTCAAGTCGGCAAGATTGCTGTGGAACCCTTCGGGATTATTACCTAAAATATAACTGATAAGCATTGTAAGATCTTGAACATTAATAATGCCATCATTATTAACATCACCAATTATGTAAAAATTAGCATGCATAGTAACATTATGACCCAGCATAGTAAATGTAAACTCAGGTTCGGAGCTTATTTCAACATCACTTATGGTCCAGTTATTAAAAACAAAACCAACGCTAGCAGTAGCACTTACAGGCACTTCATCATTTGGAAGATAAATACCACCTCCACTAAGAACCCCTGCTCCTTCAGGATTTGCAACGAGAGTAAGAGAATAGTTCTCGCCCAACAAAACATCAAGAAAAGTTGTTTGGTAATTATTTACATTCACTCCTGAAATAATCTTATCTGGATATCCGGTAGCAGAAACTTTAACCGTATAAGTACCTGCTAGAATCGGTCTGTTAAAGTTTCCATGAGGAAGCCTTGAATAAACTTCAGAGTTATAATTATCATGACTTACTATTTCAATTTTTGCAGCTATAGGTTGTAATGTCAATGCATCTCTAACTGTACCTGCTATTCCATAAAGCGCCTGCTCCATATAATTAAGGAACGACCTGTAGTTGTATTCCCAGTGAGCAGGCAGCAAGCTTGGACTCAACAATTTAGTGTTGCTAATCTCAAGTGTAATTTCTCTACAATACTCGTAATAATTGAAATAATCCTGTCTGCCTCCATAAACAACATACCAGTCGCCGCCATGTGTAACACCTCCATATGCGGTCATATATCCTGAAGGACTATAGTATTGGGCTGTATCGGCATATTCCCATGAAACCATAGTGTACCAATTATGGTCGGGATGCTTTCTAACTCCTGAAGTCCAACTATCGTAAGGATAGTTTACCAGTTCAATACCACCGTGCATATTTGCAGACATTACAAAGTTCATAGTGTCTGTAAAATTCATCATATTTACAACTTCAAGTTGCCTAACTGATTGTGTGCTTACAGGATTTGGGTAATTTCTGTTTAGGTCATATCCGTTTTTGTTAGAACGTGTTGCGCCACTAACAGAATTATCGTTATTTGTATATGTACCGTCGGGGTTTTCATTCGGACAAATCCAAATCTCCATATTATCGAGAAGATACGTTATTCTGCTATTTGTGCCATAATTTGTAGCTAAATAATCTATAAGTCTAAGCATTAAAACAAAACCTGTTGTTTCATCACCATGTATTGTAGCCGTGTACATAAATCGTGGAACAGATTTAGTTTGGTTTACATTTGACGAAATCTTTGCAAACAATAGTTTTCTGTTCATCACAGTATTCCCGATATCATATATTTTTACAAGGTTGGGATGGTCGGTTTGAAATTGATACATCATATTAACGTAACCGCTATAGGTAGGATAATAATCCCAGCTTTTATCACTCTTTTGAGCAACAATTTCTTCCCATGATTTCATATTAGGATCAAAATCAATATCTCCGGGGCTTCGTTCAACAACAAAGTCGATATTCAACTTGTTTAGCAATAAAACAGCTTCTCTATTAGCATAGCTAAAGGCTCGATTACCTTTAAAATAATCATGAGATAAGGCTAAGTGCAGTTCATCATTATAATCTTCAGCATTAAAACTTATATAAACTTCTGATTTTTGTTCAAGAATGTTTAATGCTTTTTCGTATTGCCTCTGACCATATACATTAGAAACTGAAAACAATACAAAAAATAATAGGGCTTTGTAAATGATATTTTTCACGGTGCTTTTTTTTGGGGATACATTTAAAAAGTAAAAGTATAAAATCAATTTGTTTTATCAAAAACTTTGAGTTCAAAAATAACATTATGATTTTCAGTATCATTATAAATCAGAATCATATAAAAATGTATCCCTCATTATTTTACAACCTGAATCTTTCTAATAAAAACTTCATTTTCAGAGACAATCTTAACCAGATAAACTCCCTCTTCTATTCCATGCAAGTTTATGCTAAAATCAAAATCATTAATTACTTGATTATAAACTATTTTCCCAATTATATCATAAACAATAATTTCGATTATTTCTTTTTCAGAAGAAACAAAAAACTCACCTCCAGAAGGGTTAGGATAAATTTTAAACTTATCATCTTGAGAAATCGCAACATTATTTAGAAGTTCAAAGTTTGCTGTCATCGTAATATCAGCATCGGGCATTGAATAGAAAAATTCTCTCAAGGTGCTTTCTATATTTCCATTAATCGTCCAATTAACAAATTTGTAGCCTGAATTAGGAGTTGCAGATACAAAAACTTCCTCCGATTCTTCATAATCTCCTCCACCGCTAACTGTTCCGGTTCCGCTTGGATTAACCGACAAAGTAAGTGTATAAGTTTCAGGCTCAACCTCTTCGCCAAACTTTGCAGTAAATTCAAGGTCTTGCATAGGCATATTAAAAGTGTATTCACTTTGAGAATTTACAAGATTTCCATCCAGATACCATCCTTGAAACACTAAATCACCTGTTGGTGTGGCAGTAAGAGTAACCTGACTTCCTAAATCATAAAGTCCTGCTCCTGTAGCAGTTCCTGACCCAACAGGATCGATAATAATTGTTACTTCAAACTCTGTATCTTCAGGCACTAATAAAACATCAAGTTCATAAGTGTTATAATTAGAAACAGAAACATCAGAAATAGTTTGGTCAAGGTAACCGGGAGCACTGAATTTAAAACTATAGGTTCCGGCAAGTAGTGGCCTGTAATAATCGCCAAAAATCTCACCTGAATAAACCTCAGAGTTGTCAATATCATGAGACAGAATCTCAACTTTAGCAGCAACTGGGTCTAAGGTAATTGCATTTTTTACAATTCCATTAACTCCATACAAAGACTGCCTCATATAGTTTAAAAATGATCTGTAATTATATCCCCAGTAGGCTGGCAATTGAGCACTAGGAACCATTTTTGTATCACTAATTTCGATTGTTACTTCTCTAACGTTTTTATAATAAGTAAAATAGTCTTGTCTGCTGCCATAAACCACGTACCAATCTCCTCCATGTGTAATACCCCCGTATGCCGTCATATATCCTGAAGGACTATAATATTGTGCAGTATCTGCATATTCGCGCGACACAAGAATAAACCAGTTGTGGTCTGCATGTTTTCTAGCAGTGGAAGTCCAACTATCCCATGGATAATTAATTAGCTCAATTCCACCATGAATATTTGCCGACATTACAAAACTAATTGTGTCGGTAAAACTCATCATTGCTAATGTTTCAGGTTGTTGGTTTGAAGGATAATTAACCGGATTCGGATAATTTCTATTTAAATCATAGCCATTTGCATTGCTTCTTGTAGCCCCACTAACGGTATTATCATTGTTAGTATATAATCCATCAGGATTTTCGAGAGGACAAATATATATTTCCAAATTGTCAAGCAGGTAAGCAATTTCAGAATTGGTACCGTAGTTGCTTGCTAAATAATCAATAAGCCTTAGCATCAAAACAAATCCTGTTGCCTCATCACCATGCATTGTAGATGAATACATGAATTTAGGCACAGCCTTTTGTTGATTTACATTTGAAGAAATTTTTGCATAAAGAAGGTCTCGCCCTAGAACTGATTCTCCAATATTATAAATTTTCACAAGATTAGGATAATCTGTTTGAAACTGATACATCATATTTACATAAGCAGTATACGTAGGATAAAAATCCCAGCTTTTTTCATTTCCTTTTGCAATAATCTCCTCCCAGGTTTTCATATTTGGGTCGAAATCAATATCTCCCGGACTTCTTTCAATAATAAAATCAACCTCCATTTTCACAAGCAATTCAAATGCGCTTTTGTTAGCATAAACAAAAATTCTATCCTCTTTTTGATAATCGTAAGAAAGATAAAAGTTTAGCAGATCATTCATTTCAGATGCATCAAAACTAAGATAGACCTCAGGTTTGCTTTCGAAAATTTCATAAGCTTTTTTAATTTGTTCAGACGACTGGGCTTTTGTGCTTATTGCAATTACAGACAATGCAACAAGCAAGAAAGGGATTTTAAAATTTTTCACGGTAAATAAACTTTTGATTAGAAATACGAATTTGTAAAGTTAAAATTGATTATTGGAAGAAAAAAATATATACTGATTTTTATTAAAGCTTAACATTTGAAACACATGAATTAAACATCTGAAATCGTTAAAAAATATATCTTTGTAAGTTAAGCAGAATATTATTAACCAAAATATAATTTATATGAAGTACTTAAAATTTTTATCATTTACGATTTTATTTACAGCAGCAATTAGCACTGCTTTCTCATGCACAAGTTATCTTGTAACTCCGGGCGCTTCGGTTGATGGTTCCAGTATGATTAGTTATGCTGCCGACTCTCATATAAGATATGGAGAGTTGTATCATTTCAAAGGAGGGCCAAAGGCTCCCGGTTCATACTTTCAGGCATATTATCGCGGAAGTCATAAACCGCTGGCAAAAATACCTTATCCTGCATATACATATAATGTGATTGGGTATATAAATGAAATGCAGGTTGCAATTGGAGAAACAACATTCGGAGGAAGAAACGAATTAAATGACACAACAGGCATGATTGATTACGGAAGTTTAATGTTTTATACTCTTCAAACAGCAAAAACTGCCAGAGATGCCATTAGAATAATTTCTGAACTTGTTGATGAATATGGATATTATGGTTCAGGAGAATCTTTTTCTATAGCAGATCCAAATGAAGTTTGGATAATGGAAATAATCGGAAAAGGAACGGATTTAAAAACCGACCCTAAAACCGGGAAAACATATAATGCCAACAAAGGGGCAGTATGGGTTGCCATTAGAATTCCTGACGGATACATTTCTGCACATGCTAATCATGCAAGAATTACAACATTTCCTCAGAAAAAGAGCAAAGAATCTATAACCAACAAGGAGTTTAAAAAACTATTCGACCCACAAGTGAGAGTAATTTACGCTCATGATGTGGTAGAATTTGCTCGTAAACAAAAATACTTTAATGGTAAAGACGAAGATTTCAGCTTTTCTGATGTTTATGCACCACTTGATTTTGGAGCTGCAAGATTCTGTGAAGCAAGAGTTTGGAGTGCTTTCAGAAAAGTAAACGGAGATATGGAAAGATACAAAGACTATGCTATGGGATATGACAAAACTAACCGTATGCCTTTGTACATTAAGCCTGAAAGAAAATTATCAGTACAAGACCTTATAGATTTTAAACGTGATTATTTGCAAGGAACAGAATTCGATATGACACAGGATGTCGGTGCAGGTCCTTGGGGATTGCCCATTCGCTGGAGACCATTAACTTGGACTGTTGACAGTGTTGAGTATTTCCATGAAAGAACAACAGTTACACAACAAACTGCATTTTCTTTCATTACTCAATCAAGAAAAAACTACCCCGGTCCTATTGGTGGATTAATATGGTTTGGTGTTGATGATACAAACTTATCTGTTTATGTTCCATTTTATGCCGGCATGAAAAGAGTTCCGGAAACTTTTGCCGAAGGAAATGGCAGCATAATTGAATACTCGGAAAACTCAGCTTTTTGGACATTCAATAAACTTTCACAGTTTGTGTACCTCCGTTATAGCTTAAAAATAGATGATGTTAGAAAAGTTCAAGGTCAACTGGAAACCCGCTTTGCTGAGCTTGTGCCGGCTATCGACATTGCAGCAAGTGAGCTTTATAAAACTGACAAAGACCTTGCTATAGATTTTATTACTGACTTTTCTGTAAACATGGGAAATCATACTGTTGAACGTTGGCAAGAGCTTTACAGATTTTTAATGGTTAAATATCTTGATGGTAATATTAAAAAAGAGGTTGACGGCAAGTTTCTCACAAACAAATACGGCAAATATCCAATAGTTAGTCATCCAAACTACCCGGAATGGTGGTTGAAGCTGATAATTGAAAAAACCGGAGATAAGTTTATTTATGTAAAGTAGGTGTAAGTCGGCAGTCGGCAGTCGTAAGTCGTAAGTCGGCAGTCGTAAGTTGTAAGTGGGTTTTGAGGGAATACAAATATGGCAAATAAGAATTCCATAAAGATTGTTTTTTTGCTTTTAAGCGGATTTATTCTGCTTTTTATAATTGCTCCGTTAGGCGGGATGTTTCTTAATACAACTATTCCTCAGTATAAAGACACTCTGGCTGATGTAGAAGTTATGAGAAGCATAAGACTTACTTTATGGGCTTCTTTTATTGGCACAATAGTTTTTGGCATTGCGGCTATTCCTTTGGCTTATGTTCTTGCAAGAAAAAAGTTTCCACTAAAAAGCATTGTGAATGGCATAATTGACTTACCGGTTGTAATTCCACATTCAGCGGCAGGTATTGCCTTGCTGGGAATAATCAGCAGGGGTTCTTTTATTGGACAAGCAGGAGAAAGCGTTGGAATTAGTTTTGTTGGTGGAATAGCAGGAATAGTAGTTGCGATGGCTTTTGTGAGCATTCCTTTTTTAATAAATGCTGCCCGCGATGGATTTGCAGCTGTTCCGGAAAGGCTTGAAAAAGCAGCCTTAAATCTTGGCGCATCGCCTTGGAGAGTTTTTTTCACCATATCACTGCCAATGGCAAAAAAGAGCATTTTAACCGGACTTAGTATGATGTGGGCCAGAGGGCTGAGTGAGTTTGGGGCAGTTATAATAATTGCTTATCACCCAATGGTAACACCTATTTTAATCTGGGAAAGATTTGCTTCTTTCGGCTTAACATACGCCCGTCCGGTTGCCGCAGTGTTTGTCATTATCTGTCTGGTTGTATTTGTAATTATGAGAATTCTATCAAACAAAAAGTCTGATGCTGGAGCTTAGAAATATTTCTGTCAGTTTTCCGGGATTTTCCTTGAAAGATATAAGCCTTAAAGTTGAAAAAGGTGATTATTATACCATTCTTGGAATGTCAGGTGCAGGTAAAACTTTATTGCTCGAAATTATTGCAGGACTTCAAAAGCCGAATTCCGGTGAAGTTTATTTAAACAATCAGGATATAACTCATAAAACCATACAGAACAGAGGTGTTGGGCTTGTTTATCAAGACCTTTGTTTATTTCCTCACATTACAGTTGAAGCGAATATTTTATATCCATTAAAAAATAAAAGAATTAGCAAAAAAGAAAAAAGTAAAACCCTTGATAAGCTTGCCGGACATATGGAAATTTCACATTTGCTGAAACGATATCCAAATACATTGTCAGGAGGAGAAGCCCAAAGGGTAGCACTTGCAAGAACTCTGGCATCAAATCCTGAAGTTTTGCTTCTAGATGAACCATTATCTAATCTTGATGTAAAACTAAAAAGTGATTTAAGGCAGTTATTGAAAAAAATTAATCTGAGTGGAAAAACCATTGTTCATGTAACTCATGATTATACTGAAGCAGCAACTCTAAGCAATAAGATTGCAGTAATTGAAAATGGATTATTAATACAATCCGGTCGTCCTGATGAAGTTTTCAGAAATCCTACAAATGAATTTGTAGCAAGGTTTCGCGGATTTAAAAACATTTTTAAATGCTTATTTGAGGCAGATGCTTCATTAGAAAATAAATTCCTGGCAGTTATTAACCCAAAAGTTGCCATATCAATTAATGAAAAACCTGATTTTCACAAGGGCTATGTAATTGTACCGGAACAAGATATTATTCTTTCTGAAAAGAAGGTTGAAACCTCAGCATTAAACATGTTTAAGGGAATTGTTAAAGACTATTATCAAATGGGCTTTGGCATGGAGGTAATCGTTGATACAGGAGTTGATTTTTCTGTTGCAGTAAGTAATGAATCATTCCAAAAAATGCAAATTGAAAAAAGAAAAGAACTTTGGATAACATTTAAAGCTTCATTAGTAAAAGTATTAAAAGGATAAATTAAAACATGCTTTTTTGCCAATTAATACAGAATAGGAATTTAGTAAAAAAGAAAGTATTTTTGCGGACTAAAAATTAAACACTAATGTTATTCCAGAACTCTATAACAATCTGATTATAAGCGTTATAGTTTAACACTGACAAAAAATGCGAAAAGAATTCAACAATATGATTGTAATTGGCGGCTCACACCGTCAATCAGGGAAAACTGATGTTGCTTGCCATATTATCAAGAAATTAATGAAAAGCGGGCCTGTTATTTGTTTAAAAGTTTGTTGTCACGATATTAATGATTCCAGAGATACCAAGGCTGATTTTATGCTTGATGATTATTGGATGGTAAAAGAGGAGCCACAAGAAGGAACAAAAAGTACAGATAAAATGTATGCTGCAGGTGCAAGAGCAGTTTATCGTCTTATTGTGATGAGAGAAACACTTGAAGAAGGATTTAAATTATTCCTTGAGGCAATTGGCGACAACCAAATGGTAGTTTGTGAAAGCAACTCACTTATTGATATTGTAAAGCCTGCATCATTTATATTTGTGCAAAAACAATCTGAAGAAAAAGAAAAAAACTCATCGGCAAGAGTTAGGAAATTTGCTGATATAATAGTTGAAAATGACGGAGAAAGTTTTAAGCCAATATTGGACAAAATAAAGTTGCCTGACATCAAAGCCAATGTTAAGAAGAAAAATGCATAATTTTTTTTATAAAAGAATAACGAACAAAAAATGAATTTTTTAATAGCTACAATACTCTTATCAATTTGTTGCATATTTAATGCCTGTTCATCAAACAAATGCGAGGAAGACTCACTCCCAAATCCGAAAAATATAATTATTTTCATTGGTGATGGAATGGGATTTAATCATATACTTGCGGCTAATTACTACGAGCATGGAGAAGCAAACTCTCAAATTTATGAGAAAAATGATTGGGTAAAATATGCAATGGCAACATATAATGCTGTTTTGGACATTAAAGATGGTGATACAATATTTGCAGGTGGCTATAATCCTTATAAGGCATGGACAGACGCTGAATACATAAAAACCGGACATACCGATAGCGGAGCAGGTGCCACAGCTATTTCTACGGGTAAAAAAACTTACGACAGATCTATCGGAATAGGTTTATATGGAGATACATTAGTTCACATTAGTGAGATTGCAAAAAAGCTTGGAAAAAGCATAGGAATAGCAACCACAGTTCCTATTTCACATGCCACTCCTGCCGGCTTTTTAACTCACAATCAGAACAGAAATAATTATGAAGAGATTGCAATGAGTTTGATATTTAAGTCATATGCCGATGTAATTATGGGATCGGGAAATCCTAACTATAACAATTCAGGAGAGGCTCATGATAGTAAAGCAAAATACATTGGGAGCATGGATCTTTGGGAGCAACTCATTTTAAATGATAAAAGGGCTACGTTTATAATTGGAGAAGATTCTTTGACTGTTAAAGATTCAGATGGAGATGGTAATCCAAACCCTTGGCATTTAATTCAAACAAGGGAAGAATTTACTTCACTAATTGAAAATCCTATTCATTCAAGGGTGCTTGGTGTTGCTCAGGTCTATAATGCCTTACAAAGCAACCGTGAATTTATAAATGAAGAAAAACTTCCATATGATAATCCTTTGAATGAGAATGTTCCTCTGCTAAAAGAGATGACGAAAGCCACTCTAAGCCTGTTAAGCAAGAATAAAAACGGATTTTTTGCTATGATAGAAGGTGGAACTATTGA
Source organism: uncultured Bacteroidales bacterium (assembly GCA_964601515.1). GTDB lineage: Bacteria > Bacteroidota > Bacteroidia > Bacteroidales > UBA7960 > PWND01. Next base: position 16,984 of record CAZRNU010000013.1, read on the forward strand.
TTGGGCAAGTCATGATAATTATTCTCAAAGATTGATTGAGGAAATGATAGATTTTAACAATTCAATAAAAGCTGCAGTTGAATGGGTTGAGAAATTTAGCAATTGGGAAGAAACACTTATTATTGTTACTGCAGATCATGAATGTGGTTATCTTACCGGGCCCTCTCACCCGGAAATAATAAACTCTCCGGTAAAAAATAAAGGCAAAGGAAATATGCCGGATATGAAGTGGAATTCTACAGATCACACAAATCAATTGGTGCCTTTCTTTGCTAAAGGCGTGGGAGCTGAACTATTCAAGCTTTTTGCCGATGAATACGACCCTAAAAGAGGACCATTTATTCAAAACACAGAAATAGCGCAATTGATATTCCTACTTTGGAGGAAAAAATAGTTAAAATGTTAATCGATTTCAACTAATACCTTCAATTCCGTTTTATTATATCCTGCAAAAACTCCTCTCCCTCCCTTTACATTAGAATAAATATGTATTGGCTCAGAAAAAAAGTCATCAGGGTAATAATATTCCAAGTCAACATGATACTTATAATAATTCTCATCAGTTTGCAATAATACTAGAGTAACATATCTGTCATCTTCATACGGAACTTCCTCATATTCATCATTATACAAGTATGTTTCTGCTCTAATTAAATACGTTTTCGGACCTTCCCCCTTGCCATGAATATAAGAATTGCCATATGTAGGCCAGAGTTGCTCTTGGTAATAAACCCATTCCAATGTTCTGTAATCGAAAAACCTTGAATCAAGATATGATGCACTGTAGTAATAAGTTTCTACTGAGCCATTATCATTAAATGAATATTCGACTTGAAAAGCTCTTTCATACTCATTATATTGTACTACTTTTGCTTCTTTCAATTCAAGTGTCTCGTTTTTGTCGGGCACAAAACATTCTGCCTCAACACTTTGGCCATCGGGAAGCTCAACCCTTAATACATACCTTTTACCTGCAATAATTGGAAATATATCTGTTGATAATGAATATAGCTTTCTTTCAGGATAAAATTTAAGATTAGAAAATGCTCCACCTTTTTCAGCGATTTTAACTACCGCATTTTCAATAATTTTTGGATTTGAATGACTCTGATTGCTATTTATCGGGTTTGACCATGTGAGCAATGCCATAACTGCAGAGTCGGCAGGGCAAATAAAAGAATGAGCTACGATTTTTGGTTCAGTATCAGGCAGTTCAATGTCAGCAACTAAATCTGAACACGCAGGAAAGAGTAACATTAAAACAATGATATAAGCTATTGATTTCAAAAACAGCTTCGCTATATAAATATTAGAGTTTTGTTTCATCTTTTCCATAGCATTTAAAATTTATAATTAACAGAAAGTGATGGCAAAATCGGAAAAACAGAAACCTGTCTTAAAACCCTTTGATTAGAATCATCATATCCCATATAATAGAAGTATGGATTTTTCCTATTATATAGATTATAAACTCCTATCTCAAAAGTTCTTTCAATCAAGTGTTGTTTAATGTATCGTTTCTTTTTAAACTGCACGCCTAAGTCCATTCTGTGGTATGGAGCTGCTCTATAACTGTTTTTGTCGCCATAATCACTAATCCAGTTATATCCGGAAAATTGGAAAGGAGTTCCATTTTGATCAAAAAAGTTATCATAATAATACGGCGCTGAAGTTCCAAGTGGGTTATGCGTAACTAGTGCATATTCTCCTGTAGGTAAAGTGATTGCATTTCCGGTAGAATATACCCAAGTAGCAGATATTTGGATATTGGGTAAAAATTCGTATATCCCAACTAGAGAGATATCGTGTCTGCTATCATATCTTGCCCAAAATTTCTGACCATTGTTTACATCATCAAACTGCAATTGAGTCCACGACAATGTATATCCTATCCAACCCGAAAATTTACCTGCTTTTTTCTGAATAAAAAGCTCCCCCCCATACGACCAAGCTTGCCCGGAGGTTATATTTTCTTCCCAGGAAACTTCTTCTGCATTAGATGGGTCGTCAATCAGCATAAAAGAGGCTCCCTCTTTATAACCAATTGTATTGTTAGATTTTTTATAATATCCTTCAATTGAGACCTCTATGCTTTGATCAAGAAAGTCTTTGGCAATGCCGGATGCAACCTGCCATGTTTGTTGAGGAGCAATATTCTTAGTTGAAGGAACCCATAAATCTGTAGGCAAACCTATCCCGGTGGGGCTTAACAAATGAACATATTGGTTCATCAAAGCATAAGAACCTTTCCATGCAAGGTCGTCCAGAATTTTTACAACCGTTGAAAACCTAGGCTCAGGCCCAAAATAATGCTTATCTTCATGAACAAAATGACTAAGCCTAAAACCTGGATGAACAATTATTCTCTCTCCTATTTTAATTTCATCCTCAACATATAGTCCTGATTCAACAACATCAATATTTTTTACTTCGCTAGTAAACTCATTGAAATAATCATCTCTCATAACAAATGCGCTAGGAGTAAATCTGTGGTAAGTTGACTGTAATCCGAATCTGACAAGATTAGATGGATTAGGGTGCCAGCTCATATCAGTTTTTGCTCCAAAATCTTGTATTCCGGAAGAATAAGATAGTTGATATTTGTAGCCTTCAAATGTTTGATCCATGAATATTTTCAAAGTATAATCGCTAAAAATAAAACTTTGATTTGCAAAAAACCTTTCCGAAATAAGCCTGTTCCACCTTAGCGTTGTGGTAGCATTTTGCCAATATAGGCCTGCTCCAAATGAATTCGAGCCGCTTTCCATTTCAGTAAAAAACTTATCCCTGCCAAAATATCCGCTTAGGAATATTTTATTTTTTCTATCGATATCGTAATTCAGCTTTGCATTCAAATCATAAAAGAAATATCCGACTGTAGCTTCCGACGACATAAAAGGTCTCATCAAAACATCAAGATACGTTCTACGACCTGATATAAGGAAAGAAGCTTTGTCTTTTAATATGGGTCCTTCAAGCAATAATCTACTTGCAATTATACCTATGCCGGCCTCACCAGAATATTTTTGTTTGTTTCCGTCTTTCATATTTATATCCAAAACTGAAGAAAGCCTTCCCCCAAATCTGGCAGGAAAACCCCCTTTATAGAGCTGCACATTTTTAATAGCATCTCCGTTAAAAACAGAAAAGAAACCAAACAAATGACTAGCATTATAAACAATTGCATCATCAAGTATTATGAGGTTTTGATCAGGGCCCCCTCCTCTAACATAATAACCACTACTACCTTCTCCGCCTTGCTTAACTCCGGGAAGAAGCTGAATTATCTTAAAAACATCTTTTTCACCTAAAAGAGAAGGAATGGCTTTTACATTTTGGATAGGCACCTCAATCCTCGACATCTGGGCTGTATTGCTAATTCTGTCAACTTTATCAGATTCGACAACAACTTCTGAAAGAGAAATAACAGGCTCCAATTCAATATCTAACGTTATATTCCTATTCAGAAATACTTTCTCTGTAATGCTTTGATATCCAACATAAGAGAAAACTATCTCTATTGAATCTGAAGGCAAGGTGATGGAATAAAAACCATAATTATTTGTTGTAGTACCACTTCGAATTTTACTAATGTAAACATTAACGCCGATCAGAGTTTCCTTGCTGCCTTTTTCATAAACATACCCACTAATAGTATGCCTTTGAGCTGTTTGAGATTTTACCTCTACAGAATAAAGGAGCAGAAAAGAAATAAGAAAAAAGCAAATTATAGCTTTTAAATAAATATGTTTCAACATAATTTTTTTTGCAAATATCGAAAAATAATTATTGAATTTATTAATGCATGAAAAAAAAAGTCGGCAGCTGAGAAAAATTCTCCCAACTGCCAACTGCCAAATGTCGACTTACGACTATTTTACAATATTCATTTCATCCAGCAGATATCCTGCACCTGCAAATTTGTCAATTATAAACAGAATGTATCTTGCGTCAACATTAATAGTGCGTTGAACAGCCGGTTCAAATAAGATATCGCCGCTCATAGCTTCCCAGTTGCCGTCAAAAGCCAGACCGATTAAATGTCCATCGCCATTAATAACCGGACTTCCTGAATTACCACCTGTAATATCATTATTTGAAATAAAATTTACATATAAAACACCATTTTCAGCATAATCGCCATAATCTTTTTTCTCAAATAGCTCTTTCAATTTTGCAGGAACAACAAACTCGTGATGCGTTGGATCTTCCTTTTCCATAATACCCTCAATGGTAGTAAGGTAGTGATAATATACTGCATCGGCCGGATAGTATCCACCAACTGACCCATAAGTAAATCTCATTGTCGAATTAGCATCCGGATAAAAATTCATATCCGGTTTCATTTCCATTAATCCTTTCAAGAAGAGCCTTTCAGCTTTAGCTCGCATAACTTGATATTGATCTAAAGATTCCGAAACTTCATCAACTTTTTCGGAAGTTGCCACAAATACCTTGTACGCCCAGTCTTTTCTAACAATTTCAGTATCAGGACTTTCAATAAATGCATTGAGTTTATTAATATCTGCGAACACAGAATTTGCATAAACAAAATCAGCAAATTTGTTAAAATCGTTGTTGAATTCTCTCACAATATCTTTAAATATATCAGGCATTAGTTGAGGAGAAATGTTTTCATAATACATTTCCATCATGGCAGCCCAAAGCTTTCTGTCAACATCAAGATCAAGATTTTCATACATTCTTTCTGCTGAAGCTTTTAGCCTTTGGGCATGCATTTCAATTCTTTCCGGAGAATCTGCATTTTCATCTAAAGAGCTCAAAAACCTCTCCCCCATTTGCAGAAGGCGATATAATTCAGGACCTGTTGATAATGCTTCAGAATGTATAAACAAAAATGATTGTGTCTTTCTTTCACCGGCGTACGATTCTTCAAATAATTTCATTGTAGAGCCATATTCAGTTTTTCTTTTTTTGTCTTTATTTACCCATTCCACAAATTCACGTTCTAGTTCCCTTTTTTTATCGGCAACTTTATGCTTTTTGAGAGCCTGACTCATTCCTATGAAATTTTTCCAGAAATTTGCAATCCGGGCATGCTTGGAAGCATATTGAATTCTAACTTTATCACTCTTAAGCATAGCCTCTTCCATAATGTCAAGTTTCTTTCTTCGAATATCTATTCTAATAGGATACATCATTTCAAGATTGTATTCAATTCCATAAGAGGTAAGATATCTTTCAGTTCTGCCCGGATATCCGAATATCATAGCAAAATCATCTTCTTTAACTCCTTTTAAAGAAATCGGAAGAAAATGTTTGGGTTTGAGAGGAATGTTTTCTTTAGCATAATCGGCCGGTTTTCCATCAGGGCCTGTATATACTCTAAAAAGAGCAAAGTCGCCTGTATGACGAGGCCACATCCAGTTGTCAGTGTCACCTCCAAATTTACCTATAGAATTAGGTGGAGTTCCAACAAGCCTAACATCTGTATAGTCTTCATATAGGAATAAATAATAAAAATTGCCTGCATACAATGACCTAACGTTGGCTCTGTAGTGAGTTCCTTCAATAGCTTTAGCCGTTAATTCTCTGGAGCGTGCATTAATAATAGAATCCCTATGGTCTTCTGTTATATTTGATTTAATGCCATCAAGAATCTTAGCTGTAACATCTTCAACATTTACAAGAAACCTCACATATAATCCCGGATTTGGCAATTCTTCTTCTAGGCTCATTGCCCAGAAGCCATTATTCAAATAATCATTTTCAAGAGAAGAATGCGACTGAATTTGTCCATAACCACAATGGTGGTTTGTTAATATTAAGCCCTTGTCTGAGATTATTTCACCGGTGCAAAACCCTCCAAAGCTCACAATAGCATCTTTAAGAGATGTTTCCGTGAAACTAAACATTTGTTCGGGAGTAATATTCAACCCCATATCCGACATCTCATTAAAGAGCATTTTAGGAATAAGAAAAGGAGGCCACATGCCCTCATCGGCTTTAGATGCAGGCATTAGCATCACAAAAGCAACAACAAAACTTAGTAGAATTTTCTTAATCATTTTCATAAAATTTAGTATGTTAGTAAAACTTATCAAATATATTTATCACCATTATTAAGTTTAATGTCATTAACAAATTTTCTTATTTGGCCTTCCTGTGATTTTTTGCAAATCATCAAAACATTATCAGATTCTGCAACGATAAAATCATCCAAGCCTTGTATCAAAACCATTTTATCTTTAGGCATTGTAATGATGCAATTCTTTGAATCATAAACTAAAATATTATTTCCACATATTGCATTATTGGAAGAATCTTTCGTCCTATGCTCAAAAAGAGCTCTCCAAGAACCAAGGTCAGACCATCCTAGATCGCTAATAAATACAAAAACATTTTCAGCTTTTTCCATTATAGCATAATCTATAGAAATACTTTTGCAAGCCTCATAGGCAGTTTTCATATAATCCCATTCACTATTTGTATTATAATGAGGTATAGCATCTTTAAAAATGAAGTTCAGTTCGGGTTGATACTTTTCAAAAGCATTAATTATTGTTTTGGCAGACCAAACAAATATTCCGCTATTCCAAAGAAAATCACCACTTTGAATAAATGATTCAGCTAATTCTTTATTGGGCTTTTCGGTAAATGTTTTTACCTTCTTCATTCGTGTGTCTTCCTTGTTAATAGAATCCTGAATATATTGAATATAACCATATTCAGTATCAGGTCGAGATGGAGTAATGCCGAGAGTAATAAGCTTGTTGCTGCCTTTAGAAGCCTTAAGAGCAGTAGCAACTATCTCGCAAAAGGCATCTTCTTTTAAAATTATATGATCGGATGGTGATACGACCATGTTTGCATCAGGATTTGCGGTGTAAATTTTATAGGCTGCATAAGCAATGCAAGGTGCTGTATTTTTTCTTGTTGGTTCGCAAAAAATGTTTTCATTGCAAATTTCAGGTATTTGTTCCTTAACAAGAGTTTTGTAATTTTTATTTGTAATAATGTAAATGTTTTCCGGTGGGCATAGAGTGAGGAATCTCTCATATGTTTGCCTAATTAAGCTTTTGCCTGTTCCAAGGATGTCGATAAATTGTTTTGGTTTAGCATCGCGACTCATTGGCCAAAATCTTTCTCCGGCACCGCCTGCCATAATTACTACCACATTATTGTTATCCATGGGTTTTATACTTTAAATTAACTCACCAAACATAATTGATTTTCCATTACCGACAAAGGATAAATTTCAGCAAGTGGATGAAAAAGGAACCATCGTTTTGTTTTAACACATTTGCACCTATACCTTGTTCTTATCTTTGCTTCTTTTTGAAATAGCCTTCCTGATGGAATAGTAAACATAGCACCTTCAGGTAAATCTCCAATATAAACATTGTTACTTTCGGGCTGACTAATTTTCTTGAGGTATTTCCACAAGTTATGGTCGCTCGCAAATGTAGCTTTAGGCTTAAAGGAGAATTTATACAATAACTCATTCATTTCTTCATTAAAACAATTTTTATTAAGAAAATCTCGAATAAGCTCTCCATAGAATGCTTTCCACTCTTTGCCATGGGGGCTCGCCGACTTTTTAAAATTGTGCCACACCATTAAATGTGCAAGTTCATGAAGAAATACTAAAAGAAAAAAATCAGGAGGTAGATTTCCATTAACTGATATTTTATGAGATTTTGAATTCTTTTGCGGAGGCATATAATCGCCTAACTTTGTTTTACGTGATGACGTAATGCGAAGAGTAATGTTAAAGTCATGAATAAACTTAAAAATAACTTCCACGGCCTCAGCAGGCAAATGCTTATATAATCTCTGAAGATGATTCAATGCTATAATCAGTTAATACATCATTATTTGTGTCAATTTCTTCAATATTATAACCCCATGAAGGACAATTACATTTCTTACTATTCTTTTTAACAGAACATGAAGTTAATACAAACATCAACAATACGAAAGAACAAATAATTATTGTAAATCCTGTATCTTTAATTCTTTTTAACATAGTAGAATTGTTTATTCAAAAGTATAAAAAACAACGCATAAAAATTAGATTTTATTTCACTATTTAATTCTTGAAAAATTGCGTAAAAGGTCAAATAATGTGCTTATGATTTAATAAATTATACAAATATCATTTTCGAAATTCCAAATTATATGACTAAATTCGCACAAATTCTTTAAGCTTTAATATCAACATAGGTTGTATGAATCTCTTTTATCATTTTGGAAGTTACTTTATTCTAATGGCCAAAGTATTTAAAAGGCCTGAGAAAGCATCAATTTATATGCGACAGATTATCGTTGAGATGGATAATCTTGGGCTTAAAAGCATTGGTATTGTTGCAATTATTTCTGTTTTTATGGGAGCTGTTGTTACTATTCAAACAGTTTTTAACATCGACAATCCTTTTATGCCGGTTTATGCAGTTGGCTACACAACTCGCCAGTCAATAATTCTTGAATTTTCGCCTACTATCATTAGCCTTGTTTTGGCAGGCAAAGTGGGAAGCAGAATATCTTCAGAAATAGGAACTATGAGAGTTACCGAACAAATTGATGCTCTGGAAATTATGGGAATAAATTCAGCAGGATATTTGATTCTTCCAAAGGTTGTTGCATCTATGATTATAAACCCTGTTTTGATTATAATAAGTATGCTTCTAGGAATTCTTGGCGGTTGGTTTGCTGCAGTTTTCGGAGGAATTCTTCCTGAAACACACTACATTATAGGAATATTGCTCGAATTTTCATTGTATGATGTAACTTATGCTTTAATAAAAACTATAGTTTTTGCCTTTCTGATTGCCACTATTTCAGGTTATTTTGGATATAACACTAAAGGAGGAGCACTGGAAGTTGGACAATCAAGCACCAAAGCTGTTGTCTTCAGCAGTATATTCATTATTTTGTTCAACTTAATTCTTACTCAAATTCTGTTGGCATGATTTCAGTAAAAAATTTATATAAATCATTTGAAGGTAATAGTGTTTTGAAAAATGTTTCTGTAACATTTGAAAAAGGCAAAACAAATCTTGTTATAGGGCAAAGCGGTAGCGGGAAAACTGTCTTGATGAAATGTCTTGTAGGATTGGTTGAAGCAGACAAAGGCCAAATACTTTATGACGATCTGGATTTTGCCAATTTGTCTTTTTCTGAAAGAAAAGTAATTAGAAAAAACCTTGGTATGTTGTTTCAGGGCGGAGCTTTGTTCGACAGCTTAAATGTTGAAGAAAATATTATTTTCCCTTTGGATATGTTTACCAACATGACAAAAGATGAAAAAATTGATAGAGCGAACTTTTGTTTAAAAAGAGTAAACCTGGAAAATGTAAACAAACTTTTTCCGGCAGAACTTAGTGGCGGAATGAAAAAAAGAGTTGCTATTGCAAGGGCTATTGCAAATAATCCGGAATATCTTTTTTGCGATGAACCAAACTCAGGTCTGGATCCAAAAACTGCTATCGTTATTGATAATTTGATTAGCGAAATTACAAAAGAGTATAACATGACAACTATTATCAATACTCATGACATGAATTCTGTTATGGAAATTGGAGATAAAGTTGCCTTTATCCACTTGGGAGAATTATGGTGGGAAGGTGATAGAAATGCTATTCTCGAAACTGATAATAAAGAGCTCAACAATTTTATTTATGCATCTGAATTAATGAGAAAATTGAAAAAGGAGAGTTAGTCGTTTGACTTTTTAAAGATCTTACTTCTCAAAAAACACTATAATGATTCTTTTTATTAAGCTACTCAAAGAAAGTGTAATTTTTGCCTTTACCGCAATTGTTGCAAATAAGCTAAGAACTATATTAACCCTCTTAGGTATTACAATTGGTATATTTGCTATTATAACTGTGTTTTCTGTCGTAGATTCAATGGAAAGGCAAATTCGTTCCAGCATTGCGTCATTGGGGGATAATATTGTTTTTGTTCAGAAATGGCCGTGGGCGTTTGGAGGAGATTATCCATGGTGGACATATCTAAACAGACCTGTTCCTAAATTCCAAGAAGTAGATGAAATAATGAGAAGAGCTACAACTGCTGAAGCAGCTGTTTTCTTTTCCTCTACGACAAGAACTATTGAATACCAAAATGCTAATATCGCAAATACAACTATTCTAGGAGTATCAAGTGATTATGAAAAGGTCAGATCTTTTAAACTTCAAAAAGGCCGTTTTATTTCTCCTGTAGAATTTGCAGGTGGCAGAAATGTGCTTGTTATAGGAAATGACATTGCGGAAAACTTATTTCAAGGAACAGACCCAATTGGTCGATACATAAAGTTTTTTGGACGCAGGGCTGAAGTAATTGGTGTTTTTGAAAAAGAAGGAAATAATATGATGGGAGACTCTAACGACAAACTGTCCCTTGTCCCTGTAAGCTATCTTGCCTCTTTTGTTGATGTTAATAATGAAAGAAACAATCCCTACATAATGGTTAAAGGAAAAAATGGAGTTTCCATTGATCAGCTGAAAAGCGAACTTACCGGTATAATGAGATCTATTAGGAAAATAAAACCTGCTGCAGATGATAACTTTGCCCTTAATGAAGTTAGCCTTCTAACAAGTGGATTTGACGGACTTTTTAAAATTCTAACCCTAGCCGGATGGATTATTGGCGGTTTCTCAATTTTGGTTGGTGGATTTGGAATAGCTAATATTATGTTCGTTTCTGTGAAAGAAAGAACTTCTATAATTGGCGTGCAAAAAGCTTTGGGTGCAAAGAAAATTTTTATTCTTATCCAATTTCTTGCTGAATCAGTTTTGCTAAGTATTATTGGTGGGGCATTAGGTCTTATAATTGTTTTTTTCATTACTTGGATAATCTCTAGTGCATTCGACCTTAGTTTTGTTTTAACTTGGTCAAACATTTTACTTGGACTAAATGTTTCTGCTATTATAGGAATTGTTTCAGGATTTCTACCTGCATACTCTGCTGCTAATCTTGATCCCGTGGAGGCTATTAGGTCGACGAATTAATGTGGAATAGGTTTGGGGTTTGAGGTTGTGTTTTGGGAACGATAATGTGTAGAGGCGATGAGGTGTTGATGAGATGATGCGATTTTTTTTGATTAAAAACTTTTTTAATATAAAATACGATATGAATAAGAAATTTTTAATGGTAATACTTGATGGATGGGGCGAAGGAAGACATGACAACTCTGACATTATTTATAATGCAAATGTTCCTTTTACAAAAAGCTTATATAAAACTGCTGCTAATACTTCAATACTTACCTCAGGCGAAGATGTAGGTTTGCCCGAAGGTCAAATGGGAAATTCAGAAGTAGGACACCTTAATATTGGGGCCGGGAGAATAGTATATCAGGATTTGGTTAGAATTAGCCTGGCTATAAAAGACGGCTCCTTTTTTGAAAATCCTGTATTGAATAAAGCATTCAATTATGCCAAAGCTAATTCTAAAAAAGTGCATCTTTTCGGATTAGTCTCCAATGGAGGCGTTCACTCTGCCATGGATCACCTTTTCGGAATCTGCGATGCTGCAAAAAAACATGAATTCAACGACCTATTCATTCATGCATTTACAGATGGTAGAGACACCGACCCAAAGAGTGGGCTTGGCTTTATTAAAGAACTTGAAGAGCAGCTTAAAACTTCGACAGGGAAAATTGCAACTGTTTGCGGAAGGTATTATGCGATGGACAGAGATAAGCGCTGGGAAAGAGTTAAAATAGCTTATGATATGCTTATCGAAGGTAAAGGTGAGTTTTTTGAATCAGCTGAAAAAGCTATTGAATCAAGCTATTCAGAAGGCATTACTGACGAGTTCATTAAGCCCAAAGTGATAACTAACTCAACAGGAAAACCATTGGCAACAGTTGAAGAAGATGATGTTGTAATATGCTTTAATTTCCGTACCGATCGCCTTAGGGAAATTTCAACTGTGCTTACACAGAAAGATATGCCTGAATATGGTATGAAAACTTTGCCTTTGCATTATGTTACTATGGCCAGATATGATGAATCTTTTAAAAATGTGAATATCATTTATGAAAAAGATGACCTTAAAAATACTCTTGGAGAAGTATTAGCCAACAATGGTAAGTCTCAACTTAGAATTGCCGAAACAGAAAAATACCCTCATGTTACTTTCTTTTTCAGCGGAGGTCGTGAAGATGTTTTCCCAATGGAAGAGAGAGTAATGGTTTCTTCACCAAAAGTTGCAACATACGATTTACAACCGGCTATGAGCGCTCCAGAGGTGAAAGATGCTGTTATTAATGAAATTAATAAAAACAAGCATGACTTTATTTGTCTGAATTTTGCTAATGCAGATATGGTAGGACATACCGGGATTTATGAAGCTATTAAAGAAGCCGTAGAAACTGTTGATTCATGTTTGAAAGAGGTGGTAGAAGCCGCATTGACAAACAATTATTCAATCCTAATTACTGCCGACCATGGCAATGCAGACAACGCAATAAATCCTGATGGTTCGCCAAACACTGCACATTCTACAAACCCTGTCCCTTGCTGGCTCATTGACAATGATTATAAAAAAATTAACCCCGGTAGATTATGCGATTTGGCACCAACAATTCTAAAAATCATGGGAATTGAAATTCCAAAAGAAATGACAGGAAATGTTTTAATATAAAAAACAATGTAGAGACGCCATGCTGGCGTCTCCCAACATACAGACAAAACATTGAAATTCAGAGACGCCATGCTGGCGTCTCCCAACATACAGACAAAACATTGAAATTCAGAGACGCCAGCATGGCGTCTCTACAAATAAAGGGACACAACGTTGTTATATAAATAATGGTCAATAAAATATTTCAAATATCATCCCCCGCAGAATTCAAAAAAATTGCATTGGATGTTTTTAAATTTCAACATCAAAACAACCAAATTTACCAAACCTTTTGCAACAGCTTGAGAAAAAATCCCGAAGCAGTTTCTCAAATTGAAGAAATTCCATTCATGCCAATCAGTTTTTTTAAAAATCATAAAATAATTTCGGAAGGCAAAAATGAAGAAATTGTTTTTTCAAGTTCAGGTACAACCGGAGCTAATACATCAAAACATTATGTTGCAGATTTAGAAATCTATAAAAATAGCTTTTCAGAAGGATTCAATCATTTTTATGGGGAAATTCATGATTATTGCATACTGGCACTACTTCCCTCCTACCTTGAAAGAGAGGGATCTTCTCTGGTATATATGGTAAAACAACTTATTGAAAGCAGCGAACATCCCGACAGTGGTTTTTATCTTAATAACATTAAAGAATTATCAGAAAAACTTAATGAGCTGCAATCTGTTGGACAAAAGACTCTTTTGATAGGAGTAAGTTTTGCCCTGCTGGAAATGGCAAAATCTCATCCTGCAAAAATTCCTGATGTAATAATAATGGAAACAGGTGGGATGAAAGGCAGAGGAAAAGAGCTTATCAGAAAAGAACTGCATGACATCCTTTCTGAAGGATTTGGTGTTGAAAAAATCCATTCAGAATACGGCATGACAGAACTACTATCGCAAGCCTACAGCAAAGGAGAAGGATTGTTTGAATGCCCGCCTTGGATGAAAGTTTTTGCCCGCGATGTTTATGACCCTCTAAACATTTTACCTCCAATCACATCCGGCGCATTAAACATTATAGACCTTGCAAATATTAATTCCTGCTCATATATAGCAACTGACGACTTGGGAAAAGTTTTTCAAAATGGATCTTTCGAGGTCACTGGTAGAATGGATGCAAGCGATGTGAGGGGTTGTAATACTATGATATAATTTTTCATATTTACCTAATGCATAATCACATTTTTACTAGCTTTACAGTTCGCAATTATTAAAACAGAATCGCATATAAAGATTTTCAAACTTATATAATTACTTAAAAACAATACTTTTATGAAAAAACACTTACGTTTGGCAATGATTGTAATTGCCTTATTATTATCTTATTCTTCTGCCGCACAGGAATCTATAATCTACACAACAGGCTTTGAAGCCGGTGAAGGCTTTACGGCAGGAACTGTTTATAACAATGCCGTCATTAAATACGACGGCCCTGCCGGTCAACAATGGGGTACCTACTATGGAACAGCATCCACAACTGGCCCAATAGCCGGAGCAATGTCTATGCAAATGCGCTTCTACACAGCTGCTCCTGCAAACTTGGGTTATACTTTTATGAATTTTGATCTTGCAAATGTTACAAAAGTAACTTTCAAGGCTTTAAACACTTCAGGGAATAATGTAAGAGTATCATATTCAACAGATGGAGGAACTTCTTATGTTGGAGAAACATTATTTAACCTTACAACTTCTGCAGTAGAATATACTTATAATATTAGTCCAACAGGGGAGTTTGCTAATGTAAGGGTTAGATTTATGCTTTCTGTGCCTGCTACTCCGGTAAATGCAACTAGAATAACAATTGACGATATTGCAGTTTATGGCATTACAGGAGGCGGATCTCAGGTTGAAACACCTACATTTTCACCATCAGGAGGAACATATTACTCACCAATTAATGTTTCTATATCAACAGGAACTTCCGGAGCAACTGTTTATTACAGTACTGTAAGCAATACCGGACCTTGGACAACATACTCATCGCCAATTAATCTGTCTTCAAATACTACTCTATGGTCTTATGCTACAAAATCAGGAATGGACGACAGTAATGTAGCAACTGCAGTTTATAACTTTCCAATCGTTGTTGATGTAGCAAATATATCAGCTTTAAGGAGCGGGCTTACAGATGGCACTGTCTACAGACTGACAGGAGAGGCTATTCTAACTTACCAACAAACATTTAGAAATAAAAAATGGATACAAGACGCAAATGCCGGAATTGAAATTGATGACCCAAATCCACCCAAAATCACAACAACATACAATATTAATGATGGTATAACAGGTATTATAGGTACTCTTAATCGTAACAATGGAATGCTTCAATTTCAACCTGTAACCGACCCCGGCGCTCCTTCATCTACAGGCAATACTCCTGTTGTTGTTTCACGAACTTTGAATACATTAGCCGAGTCAGACCAAGCCAGATTGGTTAAAATAAATGATGTTTATTTTGATTTGATGTATTCAGGTACTAATTATGCAACAGGAACAAATTATACCATCGACGACCCTTCAGGATTTGGGGTTTTTAGAACTGAGTTCTATGAAGCTGATTATATTGGCCTTCCTATACCAATGGATATACAAAATATTGTTGCTATTGTTAGAGAATTTAACAGCGTATTCCAAATTACTGCCAGAGGATTAAGCGATTTCAACTCACTTAGCAACGATGCCTCGCTTTCAGCATTCAGCCTCAGCGGACAAAGTGTTTTAGCATTGCCGGGATTGGTAGTAAACAACCCGATTACTGACCCGGGAGCAACTTTATCAGTTTCAGACTTTACAGGGTTTCAGGGTGTTATTGCAACTGCAACCCATCCTTCAGCTACTGTTGAAATAACAAGAAATGGCAGTATAGTTTTACCTGCAAATTATGCCACACAACCTTTTTATGATGGCGATATAGTTATAGCCACCGTAACAGCAGAAGATAGCTCAGTAGCTTATTATAAAGTTACACTTAATCAATCAGCTGAGGAAGATACTCTTTTTGCATATTGGAATTTTAATGATAATGTTCCTGCCACAGACACCAACTGGGGCTCTCCTATTTTAGCAACAACAGGCACAGGCCAAATTACATACACTTTCACTCAGGCATATTCATATGCAGGTACTACAATTAATGGTATTGATGGAGAAGTAAACGGTGGTAGTTTTTGCCCAAGAGGTGGTTTAGGTTTTGTGAATAATGGAGCATACTTAAAAATTGCTGTTCCTACATCAGGATATGAAAATATCAAAATCAGCTATCCTGCAAGAAGAACATCATTAGGTTTTACTCATCACGAAATTCTATATACTGTAAATGGAACTGATTGGATTGTTAAAGAAACTTTTGATATTACTGCTTTCGAAAATAACTGGAGAGATTATCAAATAATTACGATTGACTTTACAGGCATTGCAGCCGTAGATAACAATCCAAATTTTGCTGTTAGAATAATTCTTTCCGGAGCAACAGGGGAAACAGGGAATAATAGAATAGATAACATTAAGGTTGTTAGCTCCACTGTTGTTGCAGACAGTAATGCAAATCTATCTGCATTTACTATTGGAGGCTTAAATTCACTTAGCTTAAGCAATGTTGTTGTTAATAACCCGGTTAGTGACCCGGGTGCAGTTTTACCTGTAATTGATTTTACCGGATTTAACGGCATAATTGCAACAACAGCAAGCGCCGGAGCAACAAGAACGGTTACTATTAACGGTAATCCTATTGCAGAAGGCAATTTACCAACTCAACCCATTAATCAAAATGACGTTATAGTAGTAACTGTGGTTGCTGAAAATACTATTACAACAAAATACTATAAGGTAACTGCAATTCTTTCAACAGCAACCCCTGAAATTTTAACCTCAGGAACGCTTTACAATTTTAGAGATGTTTATACCGGCAACTATTCAAATCCACAGTTTTATTATGTTAGTGCATCAGGCCTAATTGCAAATCTAGAGATTACCGCACCACAGCATTTCTTAATTTCATTAAATTGCAACACCGGGTTTTCAAATTCCTTAAGTCTCACGCCGGATAATGGAGACATAACTTCAACAAGAGTATACGTAAAATGCAGTCCATCAACTACCGGTGATAAAACAGGAAATATTGTGCATTCCTCAAGTGGTGCAACATCAAAAAATATTGCAGTTGCAGGAAAAGGAACTACAAGCCAAATTCCGGCAGGTTATTATTCCACTGCAACCGGCACTGAACAACAATTAATTGGCCAATTACACAACATTATTAGAGGCCATAGCCGAGTATCTTATGCATCTGTTTGGACTCATTTTCAAAACACAGATGAAAAATTTAACGGCAAAGTATGGGATAATTATTCTGATATTCAATGTTCTGAACCTCCTTATGAGTTTACTTTTGTCGTTGATCAAGACACCGGAGAATCTGCAACAATAGAAGGTTTGTATTATAATAGAGAGCACTCATGGCCTGCTAGCTGGTGGGGTGGAAGCGATACTGACACAATGTACACGGATTTGCATCAACTATATCCTGCAGATAAATGGGTAAATGCAAGAAGAGACAACTGGCCATACGGAAAAGTTAACTCTCCAAGCTGGACATCTCAGAATGGAGGCAAACTTGGAAATAATACGTATGGATCAGGTTATTCAGGAACTGCTTTCGAGCCAACTGATGAGTATAAAGGAGATTTTGCAAGAACATATTTTTATATGGTTACAAGATATAACACAAGAGTATCTTCTTGGGCTTCTAATCCTAATGTGGAAAATATTCTTGACGGCACCACATATCCGGCTTTTGAAACTTGGGCTTTGGATATGCTTATGGAATGGCACAATAACGACCCTGTTAGTCAGAAAGAAATAGAAAGAAACAATGCTATTTATGCAATTCAAGGAAACAGAAACCCATTCATAGATAATCCTTCATTTGTGAATTCGATATGGGGAACACCTGAAGAACCAAACAATGTAGCTTCAATTGCAGACTTAAGACAGCAAGCCGCCGATGGAATTACGGTTTATAATTTAACCGGAGAGGTAATTCTAACCTTTCAACATTATAACAGAAATAAAAAATACATTCAAGACCCTGACGGTCAGGCCGCAATTGAAATTGACGACCCAACAGGAATCATTACAACTACATATAATCTATATGATGGAATTACCGGAATAAAAGGAACTCTTTTGCCATATAATAATATGTTACAGTTTACTCCGGTTGAAAATCCATCGGCAGCAACATCTACTGGAAACACTGTTATTCCTCAGGTTAAAACAATAAACCAAATTACAGGTGACGATCAGGCAAAACTTCTTAAAATCAGAAACGTAACATTTACTGAAACAGGCAATTTTGCTAACGGAATAAGTTATAATTTAAGTGATGTTTCGGGTTCATTAGTGTTTAGAACAGGGTTCTTTAATCTTGATTATATAGGTCAACCAATACCCGAAACTGAGCAACACATTACCGGAATTATTACTCAATACCTTACTACATTGCAAATTTCTGCAAGGTCATTGGCAGATTTTGAAAATGCAACAAATAATCCGGGAGATGTAAATAACGATGGCTTTATTAATGTTCTTGATATAGTTTGGCTTATTTCTCATTTAAATGGCTCAACACCTATTGGATTCAATTTTGATAATGCAGATGTGAATAACGATGGATTAATTAATGTTGCAGATTTAACATATCTGATTAATATAATTTTAGAAGTTACAAAATAGCGCTTTTAAGCTACTATTTTAAATGAATGTTTATTTTAAGAGCGTGAAACAATAATAGTTTCACGCTCTTATTTTGATTATTCGAGTATATTTATAACCGCCTTCTCTTATGATTTTTAATAAGTAAATACCCTAGATTAGTGCATTATTATAAACATTTTGTCAAAAAACTTGACATTAACAAAAATTTTGAATTACTTTGTTGGTTCGAAATAATAAATTACTATTTTTACTTTGTGCAAAATATATACATAATTAACAACTTTAAAGAAAAAAGGAGGATTGCCTATGAAACAAAAAGGGGAGTTTTACAATAATACGCTTATTGCCCCTGAACCCAACAATGATTACAAACTAATTTTTGAAAACAATTAATTTCAAATCAATTTTTTATTAACCAAATTTTTTAATTATGAAAAAAATATTAACATTTACCTTAACAATGTTGTTAGCTATAAGCTGGCTTGGCGCACAAGAATTTATGCAAGCCAACTCAATTGAAAGCAAGAAACTTTCTGAAAAAGAGCTTGAAATGCACGCTGGCAATGATGTAACTGACAAGAATGCCCCTAAAGCATGGACAATCAACTACGCATTTGCGCAGGATGCTACTACCTATACCGAGATTACAGGAGGAACACTGCATGGTAGCGGAACAACTGTTGATGATAACAATTACAATGCTGTCAATATTGGTTTTACATTCAGATTTAACGGTATTGATTATACTCAAATAGGTATTAATGCTAACGGCTTTTTAAGGCTTGGCGGGACTGCATTTACACTTTCTATGGGCTACACTCCAATCAGCAGTACTGCTGTAGCTCCAGGAGTTATTAGCGCCTTAGGTATGGACTTAGTTGGTAACGCTGGATCATCATTACGCTCCGAGCTGATAGGCGTAGCACCCAATAGAGTTTTTGTAATTCAATGGACAGATTTCCAAAGATATTTGGATGCTGGGGATAATTTCAACTTTCAAATCAGACTTCATGAAACTACCAATGCAATAGAATACATTTACGGTAGTTTTACTAAAAACGCTAATGCACGTGCAGCTCAAGTAGGTTTAAGAGGTGAAACCAATGCTGATTTTTATAACAGAACTACTACTACCAATTGGGCAACCACAACTGCCGGTGCAGTAAATAATGCAACTTGTGCTTTATCAGCTACAGTAGTACCGGCTTCCGGTTTGGTATTTCGCTATACGCCAATTATCCCAGCTGCTATTGATGCTGGTATTACTGCAATAACTTCACCCGTTAACGGATTGGCAGGAACTCAGAACGTTATTGTTACTCTAAGAAATTATGGTACATCAGAACTTACTGCCTGCGATATTGACTATGATATCGACGGGACAGTTGGTACTTACTCTTGGACTGGATCTTTGGCTTACAATGCAACAGCCAATGTAACCATCTATGAAAACTTTAATTTCTCAGAGGTTAGAGATTATGTGATTACTGTTAATACAAACCTAGCTGGTGACGAAGATGCTACAAACGATCTGTTTTCTAAAACAGTTACTATATTTAATCCCTTTACTGTTCCATTTGTTGAAAACTTTAATGCTGTTACTGCCCCAGCATTACCAGCTCGTTGGGCTAGAGAAAACTTAAACGGCGATGCTAATGTTTGGGTAACTTCTACTACCAATCCTCGATCTGCACCAAATTGCGTTCGACTTGGATACAATTCAGCAATGGCTTCAAACGACTGGTTATTTACACCTCATATTAGCGTAGAAGCCGGCAAAATTTATAATTTGTCCTTCTATTATAGAGCACAAGGTGCTTACAATGAAAGACTAAAAGTGCACGTTGGTGGTCAACAAACAAATACAGCAATGGATGCCACTCCAATTGTAGACCTTGTTGATTTCCAGAATGTTACCTATGAACTTGTAGAGTACATGTTCACTGCAGCTGCATCTGAAAATATTGTATTTGGCTTCCACGGCTACAGTGCTGCTGATATGTGGGCAATCCATATAGACGATGTTTCATTAACAGAAGTATTTAGTTTCGATGCTGCTGTAGCTTCTATCGACATGGCGAGCTTCTATGAAGACAGCCAAGCAATTATTCCCGAAGCAACAGTTGCTAATCTGGGAGTACAAGACATCACATTTGACGTTGTTATGACAATCAACGACGGCACATCAGATGTTTATACAAGCACACAAAACGTTTCAATTCTAGCAGGAGACCCTGCAGCAACTGTTTCTTTTGATGAATGGACAACTTCGTTTGGTGAATATACTGTAACTGTTGAAGCTATTTTAGCAACAGATGAAAACGCTGCAAACAACTACCTAACAGCTAATATTCTCATATCTAATTTAATATACGGAGATAATATTTATAGTGGTGCATTAACAAATGGAATTATCTCTACGAATTATGGTGGTTTAGCTAATGGCCTTGTTGAATCTGCTGATGATTTCATTCTTGGACCTGGAATTTGGATGCTTGAATACGTTTATGCCAACGGATGGATTGCTTCAGGCACATTAGATGGTTATGGTGTAAGTATTTATGCCGACAATGCAGGTGTTCCGGGCGTTCTTCTTCATAATGAGATTATTGTTACAGACGATCCTACTATGATGAAGTTGGCTGCACCTCTTCTTTTAGATGGAGAAACTACTTATTGGATTTCTGTTTATGGACATTCAGTAACAGCTACCGCTCCTGCACAAGCTCGCTGGAACTGGTACGGATATGTAGCTAATATAGAAAACGTTGCTCACTTAAGAGATAACCCTAACTTATTTGGAACAGGTAATCCTGACTGGCAATCATTCCCATCATTGGGTATAGCAACCATGACAGATCTTGAATTTGGATTATTAGGTAAACTAATGCCGCCGGCTGAAGTTCCTTTTGCTACTGCTTTTGGTGTTGAAGCAGGTTGGAATAATCCAGGTGGATCTTGGACAGGTTATAATGAAAAAACATATACAGAAGGTGAATGGTACTTCCACAGCACTGCTGCTGTAAGAGGTACTCCAACTGATGCCGGTGAATTAACTTATGATGGCTCTGCATATACTATGAGAGACAGAGGTATATTCACTGTAACAAACATTGGCCCTGCTTATGATATGATTGGCTTTAGCTTCCAACTAAGAGACTGGATGACCGGTGACGGTGTTGACAGAAATATTAACGTTAGTTATGATGGTGGTACAACATGGGATTTAGCCGGAACAATAAACAAGGCTTATTTTGATGCTTATCAGGTTTATCAACCATTTATCTACTATTTTGGTGAAACTAAGGACTTCTTACCGGGAGAACTTGTAATTCAGATAGTTGGTGGAACAGGCGCAAATGCAAGCCGCATGAACATAGGTCAATTCAGAGCCCTTGATGCTGAGCAAGCATTTATCAGCCCTGTTGTTGAAACTCACGATCTATATAACCAATATGATGTTGAAATTGACATTACTTGGGGAAGTGCTACAGCTATTGCTTCTATTATAGAAGGTGGTGTTGCACTAGAAGTTACAGACTATGAAGTAGACACTGATGTTTTATTCATCAAAGGTGAATACTTTGAAGGTCTTGTTGGTGGTTCTCAATTATTCTTTACTATTAATTTCGACAATGGAGATATGGCACAATTAAGAGTTACTCTTACAGATGCTACTCCTGTTGTAACATGGCCAACAGCAACTCCAATAGTATTTGGTGAAGCATTTGGTGAGTCAGTTTTAGAAAATGGATTAGCTGTTGATCCTGCTGATGGAGTTACTGAAATTGAAGGTACTTTTGCTTTTGTTAACCCTGCAGCTGTTGCACCAAGTGCAAGCACATGGAGCGTAGATGTAATGTTTACTCCTAATGCTTACCAAAGCAACAATCCTGTTTATGGAACAGTTGACGTTATAGTTAACAAAGCTACTGCTGATATTTTCATAACAGACCTTGAATATGTATTTGATGATACTCCAAAAGCTGCAACTGTAACAACTGATCCGGCTGGATTAACAGTAGTTATAACTTATGACGGCTTAGCAGCTCTTCCGGTTGCTCCTGGAACATATTTAGTTGAAGTAACTATTGATGAAACTAACTATGAAGGATATGCAAGTGACGATCTAGTAATTAATAGAGCTCCTCTAACTGTAACTGCTGACAGCTTCAGCAAAACTGTTGGAATTGAATATTTATTCGCAGGTACTGAATTTACAGTTACAGGTACTCTTTATGGAGACGACAGTATTGATTTAGTAACTTTAACATCTGACGGAGCTGATGCCGGCGCTGTTATGGGCGATTATGATATTATCCCATCTGATGCTTTTGGTGTTGGTCATGAAAATTATGATATTACTTATGTAAACGGTACTCTTACTGTTACTGACAAGATTACTCTTACTTTAGTAGGTATGATTGCTGATAACAAAGTATATGACAATACAAATGCTGCTACAATTTCTGACTTTGGAACATTAACCGGAGTTGAAGTTGGTGATGACGTTACTTTAGTTTCTGATGCTGCCGTTGCAACATTCAACAACAGACATGTAGGTGTTGGCAAACTTGTAACTGTTACAGGACTTACATTGGATGGTGCTGATGTAGATAAGTATGTTATTAATAATCAAACAACAACTGCTAACATTACAGCTCGTCCATTAACCCTTAGCGACTTTACTGCTGATGATAAAGAATATGACGGCACAACTACTGCTACAGGATTAGGCTTCGCTGATGACCGTATTGCAGGAAACATTCTTACTTTCACTTATACTGCTGCTTTTGAGGATAAAAATGCAGGACTTGATAAAAACGTTAACTACACAGCTATTACTATTAGCGGTGGAGTTGATATGCTTAACTATGCTCTAGTTTCTGACGAAGGAGTTGCATTAGCAACTATTTCTCAAAAAGAACTAGCTGTGATTAATGCAGTAGCTCTTGATAAAACTTATAATGGTTTAGCCGCTGCTGTTGTTGAAGGCGCTGAATTAGACGGAGTAATAGGTCTTGACGATGTAGTTCTTGAAAATGAAACAGCAGGTACATTCTCTCAGGCTGCTGCAGGAACAGACCTTGTTGTTACAACTGCTATGACTATCTCTGGCGTTGATGCTGACAACTATGCTCTAACTCAACCATCTTTAACTGCTACTATTCATCCAAAAGCTATAACAGTTCTTAATGCCGTTGCATTAGACAAAGTTTATGACGGTACAACCGTAGCTGTTATTGAAGGTGCTGAATTAGCAGTAGCAGAAATAGTAGGTGATGATGATATTATGCTTGCTAACCATGCTGCCGGAACATTTGCTCAGGCAGGTATTGGAACTGACATTGCTGTTACAACTGCTATGACAATTACAGGTGCTGATGCTAATAATTATTATGCTATTCAACCAGTAGGTTTAACTGCAGACATTACAGCTAAAGCTCTTACAGTAACTGGTGCTGTTGCTCAAAACAAAGTTTATGACGGCACTATTGTTGCTGTTATTACCGGCGCAACATTATCAGGTGCTATTGTTGGAGATGATGTAGCTCTTGCTAACCACGCAGCGGGTACATTTGCTCAAGCAGGTATCGGAACAGGTATTGCTGTTTCTACTGCTATGACAATTACTGGTACTCATGCAGGAAACTATACTTTAACTCAACCTGCAGGCTTAACTGCTGACATTACTGCTAAAGGACTTACAATTGGTGGTACATTTACCGTTGCCGATAAAGATTATGACGGAACTACTGCTGCAACTATCACTAATAATAACCTAACATTAGTAGGAGTTGTTACTGGTGAAACTGTTACACTTACAGGAGTTGTTGCTCAATTTGCTAACGCAGGTCCCGGAAATAATATCATAGTAACTATTACTGCTGCTGATATTACAGGCGCTGATGTTGCAAACTATACTTTATCACTTGCAGGCGCTCCAACAACTACTGCTAACATCTTTGCGGTAACTTATTCTCTAACACTTGAAGTTACTCCTGCTGATGCCGGAACAGTAACAGGTGAAGGTGATTACGAAGAAGGCGAAGAAGTAACAGTTGTTGCTACTGCTGCTGAAGGTTATATTTTCGTTAAGTGGATTGATGAAGACGAAGCAGAAGTTAGCACAGAAGCTACTTATACATTCGACATGCCGGCTGCTGATCTTACTTTAACTGCCGTATTCGAAGTTGAACCTGCAGTTATTGATCCTTCTGTTCTAACTATCAGTTTATATCCAAATCCATCAAGAGGTAATTTCACTGTAACTTCTGAAATGAATATTTCTGAAGTAAGTGTTTATAACTTAATTGGAAAAGTGGTTTATTCAACAACAGCTGACAGCAAAGTAGTTGAATTAAATATAGGCGGAATTGAAACAGGCATGTACTTCGTAAAAGTAACTACTGAGAATGGAACTTCAACCTTGAAGCTTCAAATTAACAAGTAGTATCTTTCGATTTAAACAATCGTAT
>CAZRNU010000014.1:0-41292 GCA_964601515.1 uncultured Bacteroidales bacterium
TATTATACTTTTATAACCTTTGTATCTTAATCGTTAATAATTCTAACAACTTTATAATGAGGCGAATTACTTTTTTTCTAGTTTGCTTTTTACCATTCGTTGCGATTGCACAAGTTAATAAACTTGGAAATCCTGTTGTTAAGAATTTTGCTCCCACTACATACAGAACATCTGAACAAAACTGGGGAATAACTCAGGATAAAAGAGGTGTTATTTACGTAGCAAATCATTCAGGAGTATTAGAATATGATGGCACCAACTGGAGACTAATTCCAATTTCAAATAATTCCGCTGCAAGATCTGTTGCTATTGATAATAAAGGAAGAATTTACGTTGGAGCAATTGGCGAATTTGGATATATAGAACCGGATGAGGTTGGCTCAATGAGATATATTTCTCTTCTTGAAAAAGTAGATTCAGCTTATCATGATTTTACTGAAGTTTGGAAAACGTATACTTATGGTAGTAAGGTGCACTTCTCTACTCGCCTTGGTTTCTATACATATGATGCTGATCTTGATATTGTTCAAGTGCATAGATATGAGAGAGTTTTTAGAGAAACATTTCATCCACTGTTTACATTTGTGATAGACAATGATGTCTATTTGGGAACTTTCAGTAAAGGTTTAATGAAACTAAGTAATGGGCAATTTGAAAGTCTTATTAATGGAGAGTTCTTTATAAAGAAAAACATTTTTTCAATTATAAAATATAACGAGGATAATCTTCTTGTTTGTACTGATGATAGCGGTTTGTTTTTATATAATATTAATAGCCACACAATTGATAGTTCTTTTTTCAGAAAGGAAACTCAAGATATAATAAGCCAAAGTTATCTTTTTCAGGCGATAAACCTGCCCGACAATAAATTTGCTTTTGCAACATACGAAGGAGTATTTATTACAGACAGATTTGGAAATATCGAGTTTATGATTAATCAGACAACAGGGTTACAAGATCAAACTTGTTATTCGATATTCCATGATTCATCTAATAAATCAGCTCCGGTCTGGATGGCGTTAAATAATGGAATTTCTTATGCAAATGTATTTGATCCTATTTTGTCGTTTACTGAAACTTTTGGATTAAAAGGACTGGTTATAGATGTAATAAGCTTTAATAATACTATGGTTGTTGCCACAACATCCGGGGTATTTTATTTAGAAAAAAACTATGACAAGCCATCTGTTTTTGTAAATATTGATGAGATAAAGAGAAGTGCTTGGGGGCTTGAAATATTTAAAAATCCTGTAACTCAAAAAGAAAGCCTTATAGTTGCCACAGGTGGTGAAATCTTTGAAATTAATGAGCGCTTCAAAGCAGTTTCTATCACTAAACAATTTGGCGACATAACTCATAATGCTTTTGAGGTTAGAGTATCTAATTTTTTCCCCGGCAGAGTATATATTGGATTGACCGGAGGTCTTGAAGCAATCGAGTATTCTAGTGGTTCATGGAAATTATTAAACTTCAATAAAGACTTTAGACATGAAATAAAAGGAATTGTTGAGGAAGAAAATGGAGATTTGTGGGTGGCTTCCCATTTGAATGGATATGGGAAATTCTTTTTTAGTAAGAGTAAATATAATCCTGAAGTTACATTGTATAATTCAGAGAATGGGTTACCTAATAATTTAACATATCTGAAATTATTTAATTATAATAACGAAATTCTTTTCCCTACTTCGCAAGGGGTTTATCTTTTCAATGAAAAAGATGAATCTTTTTCATTAGATGCCAGATTTAAAAATATTAATCTGAGAAATGAAGCCGGATATTTCGCGCTTACCAACGATAAGGACAAAAACATATGGATGGCCAGATATATTGGGCAGCAAGAAGTTTGGATAGAAAAAGCTGCTTTGATGCCTGATGGAAGTTTTCAATTAGTCTCCCACCCATATAAATCATTACCTTCCCTCTGGTGCGATGCAATTTTTATTGATAATAAAAATGTTGCATGGCTTGGCATTTCTAACGTTCTTTATAGTTTTAATAATAATGTAATAGTTAATTATGAGCAACCTTTTAAAACGTTAATAAGGAAAGTAAACACCCTTGGAGATTCACTCATTTTTGCAGGAACAAATTTTTCAGTCAATAAAAACGGAATTAGAGAAGTATCTTTCTCTCAACCGGATAATATTAAGCCTGTCTTAAGTTATAAGTTTAATAATCTGGAGTTTTTCTTCTCTTCTCCATTTTTTGAAAGTCAGGATAGGACAGAATATAGCTATATTCTCGAAGGTTTTGATAATTGGTCTAGATGGACAACTGAAACTAGAGCTGTTTATTCATACATCAAAGTGGGTACATACACTTTTAAAGTTAAAGCTAGAAATGTGTATGGTCAGGAAAGTGAACCTGCTACATTCCAAATTACTGTTTTGCCTCCTTGGTATGAAACAATTTATGCCTATATTTCTTATGGTATCATCTTGGTTCTTATTGTTTATGGTTTGATTGTGCTTAACACCAGAAGACTTAAAAGAGAGAAAGAAATTCTTGAAGGTATTGTTAGAGAAAGAACTGCAGAGGTTGTAAAACAAAAGGATGAGATCGAACTGCAGAGAGATAAAATTGCTAAGCAAAATGAAAATATAACCAATAGCATTGAATACGCAAAGAGAATCCAAACTGCTGCGTTGCCTCCTAATGACTTTATTGATCAACTGATTGAAGATAGGTTTATACTATTTATGCCCAGAGATATCGTTAGTGGAGATTTTTATTGGATTGGAAAAATGGGAGAAAAAGTTGTAATTGCTGCTGCCGACTGTACAGGTCATGGTGTTCCGGGTGGTTTCATGAGTATGTTGGGAATAGCTTATCTTAACCAAATTGTTAGCTCCGGACATGAACACACTGCAGGGCAGATTCTTGATCAACTTAGAGATCAGGTAATGAAATCACTCAGGCAAAAAGATGAAACTAGCGAATCTAGAGATGGGATGGATATTGCACTTTATATTTATGATAAAGAAAAGTCGAAAATAGAATTTGCAGGCGCAAATAACCCTCTTTATTTAATCCGAAATAATGAACTTATTGAAATAGAATGTGATAAAATGCCTATCGGAATTCATAGAAGAGCTGATAGAAATTTCATGAATCAAGAAGTTGATGTTATTAAAGGTGATATGTTATATTCTTTCTCTGATGGTTATAAAGACCAATTTGGAGGCCCGGAAGGAAGAAAGTTTATGAGTAAGAATTTTAAAGAGCTTCTCGTTAACGTTAATCAAAAGCCCTGTAGTGAGCAAAGGGATATCCTGGAGAAAGCTATTGTTGATTGGACAGGTCATCATGAACGTATTGATGATATTATTGTTATGGGAGTGAGAATTTAATTTCCCCCCTCTGGCTTGTCTGTTTTCTATATTTTTTATTTGATTGTTGTTTATGACTGATTTTTTAGCTGATTTGAACGAACCTCAACAAAAGGCTGTTAAAGCTATTGACGGTGCTGTACTTGTTATTGCAGGAGCCGGTTCCGGTAAAACCAGAGTACTTACATATCGAATTGCCCATCTGCTTAATTTGGGAGTAGATCCATTTAATATTCTCGCTCTAACTTTTACAAATAAAGCAGCTAAGGAAATGAAAGAAAGAATTGCCCAGCTTGTTGGTGGTTCTAAAGCTAAAAGCTTGTGGATGGGAACTTTTCATTCTGTATTTGCAAAAATTCTTAGGTTTGAAGCTGAGAAAATTGAATATCCCTCCAACTTTACAATATACGATGCTGATGATTCTAAAAGGTTACTCAAAAATATTATTAAAGAGCAGAACCTTGACGATAAAATTTATAACGCAAGTGCAGTGCTGAGCAGAATCTCTAATGCAAAAAATAACCTTATCTCGGCTCCTGAATATAATGAAGATTTTGAAATTCAAACATATGATGCTCAGAGCCGAAAACCAAAACTAGGTATGATTTATTCTATCTATCAACAGAGGCTTAAAAAGGCCGCTGCAATGGATTTCGATGATCTTCTCTTTAATACGAATGTCCTTCTTAGAGACTTTCCTGATGTATTGTATAAATATCAAAACAAATTCAAATACATACTAGTAGACGAATATCAGGATACGAACTTTTCTCAATATTTGATTGTGAAAAAACTTGCTGCTAACAATGAAAATATTTGTGTAGTTGGCGATGATGCCCAAAGTATTTATGCTTTTAGAGGTGCAAATATTCAAAATATTCTGAACTTTAAATCAGACTATCCTGAACACAA
Organism: uncultured Bacteroidales bacterium; assembly: GCA_964601515.1. GTDB lineage: Bacteria > Bacteroidota > Bacteroidia > Bacteroidales > UBA7960 > PWND01. Next base: position 4,242 of record CAZRNU010000014.1, read on the forward strand.
AATTTTTAAACTTGAACAAAACTATCGAAGTACAAAAAATATTGTTAATGCTGCTAATAGTGTAATAGCCAACAATAAAGATCAAATTAAAAAAGTTGTTTGGACTGATAATGAATCTGGTGAAAAAATTCAACTTCTTAAAGCATCAAGTGAAGGTGAAGAAGCTGCTCTTATTGGCTCAAGAATTTTTGAGTTAAAGAAAAATAATGATTTTTCTGATAAGGACTTTGCAATTTTATACCGTACTAACTACCAATCAAGAGCGCTCGAAGAAGCCTTGAGGAAACTCAATATCCCTTATAAAATATACGGAGGTGTGTCTTTTTATCAGAGAAAAGAAATTAAAGATTTACTTGCCTACTTCCGCCTAGTGCTTAACCCTAGCGATGAAACTTCATTTCTTAGGATAATTAATTTTCCGGCAAGAGGAATTGGTAATACAACAATAGATAGATTAGTAGTTGCTGCAAATGAAAATAATTCAAGTATTTGGGAAGTAGCTCAAAACCCTCATTCATTCAATGTCCAACTTAACTCAGGAATTATCAATAGACTGAATGAGTTTGTGCTTATGATAAAAAGCTTTAAAGCAAGAGCAAATAATCATAATGCTTTTGAGTTTGGTAAAATGGTCGCTTATCAATCAGGTATTATTAAATTTTACAACGAAGATGAATCGCCAGAGTCTGTTACAAGAAGAGAAAATATCGAGGAATTAATTAGTGCTCTTAAAGATTTTTCTGAAGCCCCCGGTGATGTTGAAGGTGAAAACTCTCTTAGAACTATTGATGTTTTTCTTGAAGAAATCTCTTTACTTACCGATTCTGAACCTGAAAAAACTGACAGAGACGATGTAAATAGGGTTTCTCTTATGACTATGCATGCTGCAAAAGGGCTGGAGTTTCCTGTTGTTTTTTTGGCAGGAATGGAAGAAAATCTATTCCCCTCGCATATGTCGCTACAATCTCGAACAGAGCTCGAAGAAGAAAGACGTCTGTTTTATGTCGCTCTTACCAGGGGAATGAAGAAGGTATTCCTTTCATATGCAGAAACCAGATTCAGATTTGGAGAATTTAATTTTTGCGAACATAGTCGTTTTATTGACGAAATTGACGAACAGTTTATTAATGTCGTATCCGAGAATAGCAATAAACATAAAGATAACTCGTGGCTTAAAGAAAGTTTTTCTGAAAGCAGAAAGCAATTCAAACCCATTAATAAAACTTCTTCCGCAACTCCTACAACACAAGCAGGCAGTGATGACGGATTTGTTTTGCTAACTGCCGCTCAATTGAAAATTGACATGGTTGTGCAGCACCAAAGGTTTGGAATAGGTAAAGTTAAAACAATCGAAGGAACAGGCGAAAATGCAAAAGCTTCTGTAGCCTTTAACAATTTCGGACAAAAACAACTATTGCTTAAATATGCAAAGCTTAAAATTTTAAGTTAGTTCTTGACATATTGTTATAAATGCATATCTTTGCAGCAATTATTGTTTTGGGATCCCCGAATTTTTGAATAACCACTTATATCCAATTATTGCCCTGAAAATTTACTTTTTTTATGTTAAATTGCTGCTCTGTAAATAACATTGTAACTGCCAAATTCATTTTATAATTTCTATGGAATATAATACCTCTCGCTCGAAAATGAATATTTCTGAATATGGAAGAAATATTCAAAAAATGATTGAACATATTAAAACTGTTGAATCGCCTGAAAAAAGAAATATCCTCGCTAAAGCCACGATTCAGGTGATGGGGCAATTAAATCCACACCTTAGAGATGTTAGTGATTTTAAACACAAACTATGGGATCATTTATTCATAATGTCTAACTTTTCACTTGACGTTGAATCCCCATACCCAATACCTTCTGCCGAGACTCTTACCAAAAAACCCGAAATTCTTAGCTATCCTTCTAATAATATTAAATACAAACACTATGGAAGACATATCGAAAGAATGATAGAAAAAGCTATTGCTTTTCCTGAAGGCGACGAAAAGAATGCTCTTATAAAATTAATCGCCAACCACCTTAAAAAATCTTATCTAACCTGGAGTCGTGATTCTGTAAATGATGAAGATATCGCCGCCGATTTAGCTACTTTGTCAGGTGGTAAGCTTGCTCTTGATGATAAGATCAGGCTTCATAATACATCTGATATTTTATATAAAAGCAAGAAGAAAAAACACCCGCTACCAAAAGCTCATGGCAACCAAAAGCAAGGTAATTATCCTAAACCGCATTTTAAAACCAGAAAGCCTAATCCTTAATGTTGTTTCTTGAAAATGTTATAATTAAAGAGTCTTCAATTATAAACTTTTAATTCTATTCTCAATTTTCATGGCTTTTATTTATTAGGAAAAAGCGAAAATTTTAATCATATTTGCGCAATGAAAATATATTGTCTAATTTAAAAATTGAGCCATGAATGCTTTTGAAATAATAGGTGGGAAAAAACTTAAAGGCGATATAATGCCTCAAGGCGCTAAAAACGAAGCCTTGCAAATAATTTGTGCCTGCTTACTTACCGACAAAAAAGTTGTAATAAATAATATCCCCGACATTCTTGATGTAAATAATCTCATACTCTTGTTGCAACAAATGGGAGTGAAAGTCGAAAAACTTAGTACAGGTTCATATTCTTTTCAGGCTGATAAAATTGACACTGATTTTATATATTCACAAGAATTTCTTTCTGCCTCTTCAAAGCTTAGAGGTTCTGTAATGGTTATCGGACCTCTTATGGCTCGTTTTGGGAAGGCTCTTGTGCCAAAACCCGGAGGCGATAAAATTGGCAGAAGAAGATTGGATACACATATTATTGGTCTTCAAAAGTTAGGCGCGGATTTTATTCAGGACAACGATAAAGGCTTTGCTGTATTAAAGGCTGACAAACTAAAAGGGACTTATATGCTGCTTGACGAAGCATCTGTAACCGGTACTGCTAATATAGTTATGGCTGCTGTGTTAGCTGAAGGTGAAACAGTTATATACAACGCCGCATGTGAACCATATCTTCAGCAACTCTGTAAAATGCTTGTTTCAATGGGTGCGAAAATTTCTGGAATAGCTTCTAATCTCCTTACTATTCAAGGCGTTGGTTCTCTTCATGGTTGTGAGCATACTATGCTGCCTGACATGATAGAAGTTGGCAGTTTTATCGGTCTTGCTGCTATGACTCAGTCTGAAATTACTGTTAAAAACGTTAGATTCGACCAGCTTGGAATTATTCCTGACGTCTTTAAAAAATTAGGCGTTTACTTTGAAGTGAATAATGATGACATTTATATCCCTTCTCAAAAAAATTATGAAGTAGAAACTTTTCTCGATGGTGGAATACTTACAATTAGCGATGCTCCTTGGCCGGGACTCACCCCCGACCTTCTTAGCATTATACTCGTTACAGCCATTCATGCCAAAGGTAGTGTTCTTATTCACCAGAAAATGTTTGAATCCCGACTCTTCTTTGTTGATAAACTTATCGATATGGGCGCTCAAATAATTCTTTGCGATCCTCATAGAGCAACTGTAATCGGACTGAATAGGCAACACTCCCTTAAAGGTCTTACTATGGCATCTCCTGATATTAGAGCAGGTGTTGCTTTGCTTTTCGCAGCACTCACTGCTAAAGGAAAAAGCACTATTTTGAATATCGACCAAATCGATAGAGGTTATCAAAATATCGACCAACGTCTAATAAATATTGGAGCAGATATTAAAAGAGTTAATATCGGCTGACAATTTGGCTGCTTTTTCGAATTGGCAAAACTTTTGATATCGAATTGGCAGTTTTGCTCACTTTTATTTAACACTATTATTTGCATTTGATATGACTAAGAAATCGGAAGAAAAAGACAAAAGAAATGAAAAAAAGGAACAAGAAATGCATAGCCATTCTGTTGGAACTGATAACGAAAATGCCTCTGTTTCCGGAAATCAAGATGATATAAAGGATGAAGATCTTAATCTAAAATTAAATGAACTAAATGATAAATATTTAAGGTTATTCTCAGAGTTTGATAATTACAGAAAAAGGACTCTCAAAGAAAAAATTGAATATTCTAAAATGGCATCTTCTGATATACTTTCAGCATTGCTGCCGGTTTTTGATGACCTTGGTAGAGCCTGTGAAATGGCCGACGACACAAAAGATGAAGAGTCATTTGCTGAAGGCATTTTTTTAATTTATTCAAAATTTAAAAGTATTCTAACGCAAAAGGGAGTAGAAGTAATTCCTACTGTTGGGGAAGATTTCAATACTGATTTTCATGAGGCTATTTCAAATGTCACTGCAAAATCTGAAGATGAAAAAGGTAAAGTGATTGAAGAAGTGGAAAAAGGATATCTTTTACATGGTAAAGTTCTGAGATTCGCAAAAGTAGTTGTAGCTAATTAAAATGGTTTGTTAAATGGCAAAAAGAGATTATTATGAAGTTTTGGGTGTTTCGAAAAATGCCAATGCAGAGGAAATAAAGAAAGCTTATAGAAAAAAAGCTTTGCAATATCATCCTGATAAAAATCCTAATGATGCTACATCTGAAGAAAAATTTAAGGAGGCGGCTGAAGCATATGAAGTGCTCAGCAATCCTGACAAAAAGTCTAGATACGATCAATATGGTCATGCCGGATTAGGGAATAATTTCGGTGGTGGTGGATATGGTGGAGGGATGTCTATGGAAGATATTTTCAGCCAGTTTGGAGATATATTCGGCAGTGCTTTTGGTGGCTTTGGCGGTTTCGGAAGGTCAGGCCGCTCATCTAGACGAGTTAATAGAGGCTCTAATCTTCGTATTAAGGTGAAATTAACTCTTGAGGAAATTCTTAACGGTGTTGAAAAGAAAGTAAAAGTCAATAAATATATATCTTGCAAGGAGTGTAGTGGAACTGGTGCTAAAGGAGGAAGTTCTTTCAAAACTTGCTCAACTTGTAATGGCTCGGGTCATGTTACTAGAGTTACCAATACTTTCCTTGGGCAAATGCAGTCTACTACTACATGTCCTGCTTGTGGTGGCGAAGGTCAAATCATTACCGATAAATGTAATACTTGCTTTGGAAATGGTATCGTTAAAGATGAAGAAGTTATTAGCATAAACATTCCTGTAGGTGTGGCAGAAGGAATGCAACTTTCCCTCAGCGGAAAAGGAAATGCCGCTGCTAGAGGTGGTGTGCCCGGAGACCTTATCATACTTGTTGAAGAACAAAAACACGAATACCTTATTAGAGACGGCAACAATCTGCTTTTTGAACATTATATATCTTTTCCGGATGCAGTGTTGGGAACTAGCGTTGATATCCCAACCCTAGAAGGTAAGGCCAGAATAAAAATTGAAGCGGGAACTCAATCAGGAAAAGTATTAAGGCTAAAAGGAAAAGGTCTGCCCTCAATTAATTCATATGGAAGAGGAGACCTTCTTGTGAGTATTAATGTCTGGACGCCGCAAAGCTTTTCTAAAGAAGAAAAGACAATGTTGTCAAACCTAGCCAAATCTCCAAACTTTAAACCTAATCCCAAAAAATCAGAGAAAAGCTTCTTTGAAAAAATGAGAGAACATTTTAATTAATTTTTTATGGAATATATTTTTAAAGCTGAGAATATTACAAAAAACTATACCGGCCACAAAGCTTTGGATAATGTTAGTATTTCGGTGCCAAAAAAATCAGTATATGGATTACTCGGACCAAACGGAGCCGGTAAAACAACCCTGATTAGGATTATAAATCAAATTATAGGACCCGACGAAGGGAAATTGTTTTTCGATGGTGAAAAACTTAAACCTGAACATGTTCATTTTATTGGTTATCTCCCGGAAGAAAGAGGTCTGTATAAAAAAATGAAAATTGGCGAACAGGCTATATATCTTGCTCAGCTTAAAAATGTTAATAAGCATGATGCAAAAAAGAAACTAAAAGAATGGTTTGAGAAATTTGACCTTTTACAGTGGTGGGACAAAAAAGTGGAAGAACTTTCGAAAGGGATGGCTCAGAAAATGCAATTTATAATTACTATTCTGCATCAACCCAAACTGCTTATTTTCGACGAGCCTTTCTCAGGTTTCGACCCCATTAACGTTAACCTTCTGAAAGAAGAAATTCTTAACCTTAGAAATAATGGAGCTACAATAATTTTTTCTACTCATAATATGAGCTCTGTTGAGGAAATTTGTGATGATATAACGCTTATTAATAAATCTCGCATTATTCTTGAGGGAAATGTTAAAGAAATTAGGAAGTCTCATTCACTTGGAATTTTTTGTGCCGAACTGGAAAATGTTAAGCAACCTGTTGAAAAAATACTAGGGAGCCAATATAATGTAATTCTGGAAGGGAAATCAGATAATATATTTAAATATAGAATTAGAAAGCCCGATGGAGACCCATCAAATAACCTGTTGAAAAGTATTATGGATGCCGGAAGAGTTATCTCGTTTCAGGAAGTTCTGCCAAGTATGAATGACATATTTATTAAAAATGTTACAGGAAAATATCCGGATGAAGTAAATAATAAAAATAATCATCAGAATAATCAGATTTAAAAAAGGTGAGATGAATAAAATAGCAATTATTATAAAAAGAGAATATCTAACAAGGGTTAAAAAGCGGAGTTTTGTTATTATGACAATTCTAGGCCCTTTGTTAATGGCAGCATTAATGATTGGCCCTGTCTTTATTGCAAAAATGTCTGACAGCATTTATCAGGTTGGCGTTGTTGATGATTCTGATTTCTTTTTTGAAAGATTGAAAAATACTAATAACGTAGAGTTTTCTCAACTAAATCTTGATATTGAAGCTGCAATTGAACTTCATAAAAAAGGTAATTATGATGCAATTCTTCATATTCCGAAATTTGCTTTTGAAGCTCCCAGCGGTTTAAGAATGTTTAGTGAGAAATCAGTGAACTTGAATGCTAAACTAAATATCGAAAATCAACTAAAGCTAGATTTTGAAAGTTTAAAACTTGCTAAAGAAGGTATTGATGAAGATGTTTTACAGAAAATAAAAACTAGCATAAATATTATGACCGTTAGGCTTACAAAAGATGGTCTTGAAAAAACAGATTACCCAGAACTAAGAATGGTTCTTGGAATCTTTAGTGGAATACTAATTTATTTCTTTATTTTTCTTTTTGGATCTCAAGTTATGAGAGGTGTAATGGAAGAAAAAACCAATAGAATTGTTGAAGTTATTATATCTTCAGTTAAACCATTTCAGCTTATGATGGGTAAGATTATAGGTGTTGCATTGGTCGGACTCACTCAATTCTTGATATGGATTTTCCTGACGCTAATTATTGTAACTGCTGTTCAAACAGCTTTCCCCGAACAATTTAAATATACTCCGGTCGAACAGGTATATATATCAGCAGATGATGCATACAATCCTGAGTTACTAAAGGAAAGAACGGAAATTGTTATGCAGTATAACTCTCCTGCAGGTCAAATTATGGATGCTTTAAGCTCAATAAATCTGCCTGTAATGATCGGTTCTTTTATTTTCTTCTTCTTAGCCGGTTATTTGCTTTATGCTTCATTGTTTGCAGCTATTGGTGCTGCTGTCGATAATGAGGCAGATACTCAGCAGTTTATGCTCCCGATTACTGTGCCACTAATTTTTGCAATAGTTATGGCTCAAATGGTTGCTAACAATCCTTCGGGACCTGTGGCAGTCTGGCTGTCAATGATTCCTTTTACATCTCCAATAATTATGATGCTTAGAATTCCATTTGGTGTTCCAATGGCCCAAGTCTATCTGTCAATGGCTTTATTGGTAATGGGTTTTGTAGGAACAACTTGGCTGGCTTCTAAAATATACAGAACCGGTATTCTTATGTATGGGAAAAAGGTCAATTATAAGGAAATCTGGAAATGGATTAAATTTAAAGGTTAATACATTGATTAAACTTTCTTGATGGTAGAAATGCCAAGCAGGTTCCGTGTTGATTAAAACTTTATAAATAAAGATGATAGCAGCTATTATTGATTGCGGTACTAACACTTTTCATCTTCTCGTTGCAGAATATGATAACTCGGGAAATTATAAAATTTTAAATCGATTATTGAAGAATGTTAAGCTTGGACAGAACACTATACTTAATAATCAAATATCACCTGAAGCTTTTCAAAGAGGCATATCAGCATTTTATGAGCTAACACAGGTTGCCAGCTCATTCAATCCTGATAAAATATTAGCTTATGCCACATCTGCAGTTAGAAGTGCAGAGAATGGGAAAGAGTTTGTTGAAGCTGTTTATCGTAAAACTGGAATATCTATTAAAGTAATTGATGGCGCCAAAGAAGCATACTATATATATAATGGTGTAGCTCTTGCATTGGAAAATATCCTTGAGCCAATTTTGATTATGGATATTGGCGGTGGAAGTACTGAGTTTATTCTTGCTGAAAATAATAAAATAATTTTTAAAAAAAGTTTTGATCTTGGTGTAGCGCGAATTTTACAGAAATTCCAACCCCAAGACCCCATTACTCCGGAAAATATTATTGCAATAAACAATTTCTTGAAAACTGAATTGAAAGCGTTATCTGATATTGTCAGTCAACATAATGTCAATAAACTTGTTGGAAGTTCCGGGTCTTTTGAGTCTGTACATTCAATTATTTGCAAAGAATTGTATAATATAAATCCCGATGATAGTATTAAATCTGTTTCCATATTGAATAATGATTTTTCAATTGTTTATAATAAACTAATAAACTCATCTGAAATAGAAAGAAAAAATATTAAAGGGCTCATCCCTATGAGAGTAGACACAATTGTGCTAGCAGTGTTGTTTATCGAATTTGTAAAAAATCAATATAGTATTAGAGAACTGGTTTTTTCAAATTTTGCTCTAAAGGAAGGCGTTTTGGCCGAACTTATGTCCAAAAGTATTATTTGATAATTAACTTTCTTTTTTTTCTTGATAATTTTATTCTTAGCTTTTTAAATTATTTTAATATCTTTGTGCCCCCAAAATTCTGTAAATTCATTTTGAAAATCAGGCAGTTTGGTAATTAATTTTCATAGAAGCAGTATGTATTTAATGCTGTTTCGGAAATTATTTTTAGGTTGGGTTAAAAAAAATCAAATTCACTATTGGAATTCTGAAAATAACCCTTACCTTTGCACTCCCTAAAATGTGCATAAAATTGATTAAGTACTTAATAAATAACGAGTTTTATATAAAATTACATTAGAATATGCCAACAATACAACAATTGGTAAGAAAAGGAAGAAAACAGGTAACTTATAAAAGTAAGTCGCCCGCTTTAGATTCATGCCCACAGCGTCGTGGAGTTTGTGTTAGAGTATACACAACAACTCCCAAGAAGCCAAACTCAGCTATGCGTAAAGTTGCAAGAGTTAGGCTTACTAACGGTAAAGAAGTAAACTCCTATATCCCGGGCGAAGGTCACAACCTACAAGAGCACTCAATAGTGCTTATACGTGGAGGCAGAGTTAAAGACCTTCCAGGTGTAAGATATCATATCATCCGCGGTGCATTAGATACAAGTGGTGTTGATGGACGTAAACAAAGAAGGTCTAAATACGGAACAAAAAGACCAAAAGTAAAATCATAGTCGTGTAATTAGATTTAATATCCGTATAAATGAGAAAGTCAAAACCAAAAAAGAGAATTATACTGCCTGATCCTAAATTTAATGATCAGCTGGTAACAATGTTTGTTAATAACCTGATGTTTAGCGGTAAAAAAACTACTGCTTTCAACATTTTCTACGATGCTGTAGAGATTGTTTCTCAGAAAACAAAAGAAGACGGACTGGAAGTATGGAAAAAAGCACTTGCCAACGTTACTCCTGCTGTTGAGGTAAGAAGTAGACGTATAGGTGGAGCTACTTTTCAAATTCCTTCTGAAATCAGACCGGAAAGAAAAATGTCTGTTGGTATGAAAAACCTTATCAAATTTGCCCGTAAACGCAATGATAAAGGAATGGCTAACAAGCTTGCCGGCGAGATTGTAGCTGCTTACAAAGAAGAAGGTGCAGCGTATAAAAGAAAAGAAGATACACATCGTATGGCAGAAGCAAACAAAGCATTCTCTCATTTTAGATTCTAATATCAACAAATTTTAATGTCCAAAAATTTAAAACATACCAGAAATATAGGCATTATGGCTCACATAGATGCAGGTAAAACTACAACTACTGAGAGAATATTGTTTTATACCGGTGTAAATCACCGCTTGGGAGAGGTACATGATGGTACCGCTACCATGGACTGGATGGCGCAGGAACAGGAAAGAGGGATTACAATTACCTCCGCTGCTACTACAACTTTTTGGAAATATAAAGATGTTCAATATAAAATTAATATCATTGATACTCCGGGACACGTAGATTTTACTGTTGAAGTGGAAAGGTCTCTCAGAGTACTTGATGGGGCTATTGCTCTTTTTTGTGCAGTGGGTGGTGTAGAACCACAGTCAGAAACTGTTTGGAGACAAGCCGACAAATATATGGTGCCCCGCATCAGTTATGTTAATAAAATGGATCGCGCAGGTGCCGACTTCTTCTCTGTTGTTTCTGAAATCAAACACAGACTTGGAATGAACCCGGTGCCTCTCCAACTGCCAATTGGTAGCGAAGATACTTTTAGTGGTCTGGTTGATCTTATTACAGGAAAAGCTTACATCTGGGAAGAACAATCCCTTGGAAATGTTTTTGTCGAAATTCCTATTCCTGAAGATATGAAAGAAACTGTTCAGGAATATAGAATGAATCTTATTGAAGGTTGTGCAGAGGAAAGCGAGGAAATGCTGGAAAAGTTCATGGAAGACCCAAATAATATTTCAGAAGATGAAATGATTAGCATTATCCGAGAAGCTACTATCTCTCTGAAAATTACTCCGGTTCTTTGTGGTTCTTCTTTTAAAAATAAAGGAGTGCAGCTTTTACTTGACGCTGTTTGCAGATTCTTACCATCTCCAATCGACATTACAGCAGTAACAGGAATCAATCCTAGAACAGGAAAAGAAGAAATCAGGCATCCGGATGTTCAGGAGCCTTTTAGTGCTTTGGCATTCAAAATAGCTACAGACCCTTATGTTGGTAAACTTGCATTCTTCAGAGTTTACAGTGGTAGATTAGAGTCTGGCTCATATATCCTAAATGCATCTACAGGAAAGAAAGAAAGAATCTCTCGAATTCTTCAGATGCATGCAAACAAACAAATACCTATTGAATTTATTGAGGCTGGAGATATTGGGGCGGCTGTAGGGTTTAAAGTAATTCATACCGGTGATACACTATGTCTGGAAAGTAAACCGATTGTTCTTGAAACAATGACATTCCCAGAGCCTGTTATTAGTATAGCAGTTGAACCGAAAACTCAGGCTGATATCGACAAGCTGTCAATAGCGCTTAGCAAATTAGTTGAAGAAGACCCAACTTTTAAAGTTAAAACAGATCCGGATTCAGGCCAAACTATTTTAAGTGGGATGGGCGAATTGCATCTTGAAATTCTTGTTGATAGATTAAAAAGAGAGTTCAACGTTGAATGTAATCAAGGACAACCTCAAGTTGCATACAAAGAAGCTATCACAGCAATTGTTGAGCATAGAGAAGTTTATAAAAAACAATCGGGCGGAAGAGGAAAATTTGCTGATATTATTTTTGAAATGTCACCTGCAGATGAAGATAAAACCGGGCTTCAATTTATTAATGAAGTTAGAGGTGGAAATATCCCCAAAGAATTTGTGTCTGCTGTAGAATTTGGTTTTAAAACAGCAATGCAAAATGGAGTACTTGCAGGATATGCAGTTGATAGTCTGAAAATCAGGTTATTAGATGGTTCGTACCATACTGTTGACTCTGATTCTCTCTCTTTTGAACTTGCTGCTAAGATTGCATTTAAAAATGCTATGAAAAAAGCAAAACCAATTTTGCTTGAACCTATAATGAAATTGGAAGTTGTTACACCCGACAATTATGTTGGTGATATATCTGGTGATATTAACCGTAGAAGAGGCCAGCTAGAAGGTATTTCTTCTAGAGCTAATCTTCAGGTTATTAAAGCGAAAGTTCCTTTAAGTGAAACATTTGGTTATGTTACATCTCTTAGAACTTTATCTTCTGGACGTGCAACTTCTACTTTGGAGTTTTCTCATTTTGAGCCTGCTCCTAAAAATATTGCAGATGATGTTATTCTGAAAATAAATGGAATTAATGCATATTAACGTTCTTAAAACAAAACAACCGTGAGTCAAAGAATTAGAATTAAATTAAAATCTTACGATTACAATCTGGTTGATAAATCAGCTGAAAAGATTGTTAAAACTGTTAAATCTACAGGTGCTGTTGTGAATGGTCCTATTCCATTGCCAACCAATAAAAAGATTTTTACTGTGCTAAGATCAACGTTTGTAAACAAAAAGTCAAGGGAGCAATTCCAGGTTTGCAGCTACAAACGTCTTTTAGATATTTATTCTTCATCCTCGAAAACTGTGGATGCTTTAATGAAATTAGAGCTGCCAAGTGGTGTTGAGGTTGAAATTAAAGTTTAATTATTTTATTATTTCACTATTGCGTAAAGAAAAATACTGAGAAAAATGTCAGGATTAATTGGAAAAAAAATTGGAATGACCAGCGTATTTGATGCCTCTGGGAAAAATGTCCCATGCACTGTAATTGAGGCTGGTCCTTGTGTAGTTACGCAGATAAGAACGAAGGAGATAGATGGATATGATGCTATCCAACTTGCTTTCGATGACAAAAAAGAAAAGAATACTTCTAAAGCTCTTCTTGGTCATTTTGCTAAAGCAAAAACTACTCCTAAGAAAATGGTCGCCGAGTTTACCCGCTTTGAACCGGGTCATCAGAAAAAATTTGGAGATACTCTTACCTGTGATGTATTCATTGAAGGGGAATTTATTGATGTGGTAGGTACTTCTAAAGGAAAAGGCTTCCAGGGTGTTGTTAAAAGACATGGTTTTAGTGGTGTGGGTCAAGCTACTCACGGACAGCATAACCGTCTTAGAGCTCCGGGTTCTTTAGGTGCGTCTTCTTACCCCTCTAGGGTTTTTAAAGGTATGCGTATGGCAGGCCGTATGGGTGGAAACAGAGTGAAAATGATCAACTTACAGGTCATTAAACTTATTCCCGAAAAGAATATTGTTATTGTAAAAGGATCTGTTCCTGGTCCTAATGGTTCATATTTAATACTTGAAAGATGGAGCTAGCAGTTTATAACATTGATGGAAAAAAAACAGCCAAAACTGTTAACTTAAATGATGAGATTTTTGGGATTGAACCAAATGATCATGTTATTTATCTTGATGTAAAACAGTATCTGGCTAACAAACGACAAGGTACACACAAATCGAAAGAAAGAAATGAAGTTTCTGGGAGTACTCGCAAACTTCGCAGACAAAAAGGTACCGGTGGAGCACGTATTGGCGATATTAAAGCTCCTACTCTAAGAGGTGGCGGTCGTATTTTTGGCCCAAAACCAAGGGATTATTCTTTTAAACTTAATAAAAAAGTTAAAATACTGGCTAGAAAATCTGCACTAACTTATAAAGTTAAAGAAAATAACCTAATGATTATTGAAGATTTCTCCTTCGAACAACCTAAAACTAAACAGTATATTAGTATGCTTAATAATCTTAGCTTGTCGGATAAAAAATCTTTGCTTGTGATTCCTGAGGTTGACCGTAATATATTGCTTTCAGCTAGGAATCTTCCCAAAACTTCTGTTGTTGTTGCTAGTGATCTGAATACTTTTCAGATTCTTGATGCACAAAGGATTCTTTTGGTAGAAAGCTCAATTGAAAAAATTGAAAATACGTTGTTGAAATAATTATTTATTTAGCTGGAAATAGAACAGCTTTAATCAGGTATAAAAATGAACGTTTTAATTAAGCCTCTTATAACAGAAAAAATGACAGCTACTACGGAAAAATTTCCGAATAGATTTGGCTTTGTTGTTGATAAAAGAGCGAGCAAGACACAAATTAAAAAAGCTGTCGAAGAAATGTATGGCGTTACAGTAGAAGACGTGAATACAATAAACTACCTTGGAAAACTTAAGGTAAGGTATACTAAAACCGGATATATCTCCGGTAGGAAAAATAGTTTCAAAAAGGCTATCGTAAAGGTAGCTGATGGTCAAACGATTGATTTTTACAGCAACATTTAAGATTGAATAAATGGCTTTAAGAAAATTTAAACCAACCACCCCAGGTCAGCGCTTTAAACTTATTAGCGCTTTTGACGAAATAACTGCCTCAACACCGGAAAAAAGCTTAGTGGTTGGGAAAAACAGATCAGGAGGCAGGAATCATAGAGGTAAAATGACATGCCGTTATATCGGTGGAGGTCATAAACGTAAATTCCGTTTAGTTGATTTTAAACGTGAAAAAGATGGTATACCAGCAACGGTCTCTACCATTGAGTATGATCCTAATCGCAGTGCTAGAATCGCGCTTGTTGTTTATGCGGATGGCGAGAAAAGATATATTATTGCTCCTCACGGACTGAAAGTTGGACAAACTGTTATGTCTGGTGATGAGGCTACCCCCAACATTGGGAATACAATGTTCCTTAAAAATGTTCCTCTCGGTAGTGTTATTCATAATGTTGAAATTAGACCTGGTCAAGGTGCGAAAATAGCTCGCTCAGCCGGTTCTTATGCCCAGCTAACTTCCCGCGATGGTAAATATGCAATTTTGCAACTTCCTTCTGGTGAATCTAGAATGGTTTTAGTTACTTGTAAAGCCACCATTGGAAGCATTTCTAATCCTGACCATATGCACGAAGTTTCTGGTAAAGCCGGTAGAAGCAGATGGTTTGGACGTAGACCTCGCACAAGAGGAGTTGCTATGAACCCTGTTGATCACCCAATGGGTGGTGGGGAAGGCCGTGCAAGCGGTGGACACCCTCGCAGCAGAAAAGGTATTCCTGCTAAAGGATACAAAACCCGTAGCAAAACAAAAGAGTCTAATAGACTGATTGTTGAAACAAGGAAGAAATAATTATTAACGGAAAAAATTCATTAAAATGAGTCGTTCATTAAAAAAAGGACCATATATACACTATAAACTTGAACAAAGAGTGTTGCAAATGGCTAGTAACCCCAAAAAGTCGGTTATTAAAACATGGTCAAGAGCTTCTATGATTTCTCCTGATTTTGTGGGTTTAACTATCGCAGTGCACAATGGAAATAAATTTATTCCTGTGTACGTAACTGAAAATATGGTCGGTCACAAACTTGGAGAATTTGCTCCAACACGTATTTTTCGTGGCCATGCTGGTAAAAAAGATAAAGCTAAAAAATAAAAATTAACTGGATCATGGGATTAAGAAAACATTTAAGGGCTGAAAAATTAAAAGAAGAGAAAAAAACTCAATACTTCGCCAGATTATGCAATTGCCCCACTTCACCCAGAAAAATGCGACTAGTCGCTGATCTGATTAGGGGTAAGGAAGTAAATAGAGCCCTCGGTATTCTAAAGTTTACCAAAAAAGAAGCAGCAGAAAGATTAGAAAAACTATTGCTTTCTGCAATTAATAACTGGCAGGCAAAAAACGAAGGTGCTCGTTTGGAAGACAGCAATCTTTTCGTTAAGTCAATTAATGTTGACGGTGGAAGAATGTTGAAACGTTTACGCCCGGCTCCGCAAGGACGTGGTCATAGAATCAGAAAAAGATCAAACCATGTTACTATTTATGTTGACAGTAAAATTGAAAACCAATAAAAAAAATATTAAATGGGACAAAAAACTAATCCAATAGGCCTTAGGTTAGGGATTATCAAAGGATGGGATTCCAATTGGTTTGGCGGTAACGATTACTCAGCCAAATTAGTAGAAGACGACAAAATCAGAAAGTATCTGAACGCCCGTTTGGCTAAAGCTGGAGTTTCTAAAATTATCATTGAAAGAACCCTGAAGCTTATTACTGTTACAATTAACACAGCTCGACCTGGTATAATTATCGGGAAAGGTGGTCAGGAAGTTGACAAAATTAAGGAAGAATTGAAAAAAGTAACTCAAAAAGAAGTTCAAATCAATATCTCCGAAATTAAAAGACCTGAATTAGATGCTACTCTTGTTGCTAATACAGTTGCTCGCCAAATTGAAGGTAGAATATCTTTCAGAAGAGCAGTGAAAACAGCTATTGCATCTACTATGAGACTTGGCGCTGAAGGTATAAAAGTTACTGTTTCAGGTCGTCTTGGTGGCGCTGAAATGGCTAGAAGTGAAACATATAAAGAAGGTCGTGTTCCTCTGCATACTTTAAGAGCTGATATTGACTATGCTAGAGCTGAAGCTCACACTACATACGGTCGTCTTGGTGTTAAGGTTTGGATCTGCAATGGTGAAGTTTATGGAAAAAGAGATCTTACTCCTTTTATAACTGAAACAACAAAACCAAACAGAGGTATTAGTGGTTCTGGTCAAAGAGGTGAAAGAGGCGAAAGAAGTGAAAGAGGTGAAAGAGGTGAAAGAGGCGACAGATTTAAAGGCCGTAGAAAACAATAATGTTTAGTTTGTATTAATAGAGAAATATTTTAATAAAATGTTACAACCTAAGAAAACAAAATTCAGAAAGCAGCAAAAAGGCAGAATGAAAGGCAATACCAAACGTGGTGCTGAACTTGCATTCGGTTCTTTTGGAATTAAGTCTCTTGAAACCTGTTGGATTACAGGTAGACAGCTTGAAGCTGCACGTCAGGCCATAACTCGTCACATGAAACGTGAAGGACAGTTGTGGATTAGAATATTTCCGGATAAACCTATTACTAAAAAACCCGCTGAAGTTCGTATGGGTAAAGGTAAAGGTGCTCCTGAATTATTCGTGGCAAGAGTTTGCCCGGGTCGTATTCTGTTTGAAGCAGATGGTGTCTCTAACGAAGTGGCAAAGGAAGCTATGAGATTAGGCGCGCAAAAATTACCCATTTCAACAAAATTTGTTGTTAGAAGGGATTATGTTGAAGAATAAGATTTTTTATTCTAAATAATTTTTGTATCTTTGCAGCCTTTTTGGAGGGAAATTGATAAAATCACGTAGCCGTTACCTGCGAATAAGTTCAAAAAAACCCTCAATACCGCTAGATTGCGGAATGTTGAATTAAAATAAGTAAATGAAATGTTCTTTAGATTTTTTATCAAATCAAGTAAATTTAGAACATTACATGTGAATAATTAATGTAATTAAAAACACATGAAACCAAAGGTAATTCGTGAAATGTCAACCGGTGAACTCCGTGAAAGATTGGCAGAGGAAAAGAAACAATTGCAAAAGTTGAAACTTAATCATGCTGTTTCTCCTCTTGAGAATCCTATGAAAATTCAAGCATATCGTAAGATAGTGGCTAGAATAAATACCGAGCTCCGGACTAGAGAAATTCAAGAAATTAAAAAACTGAAAGTAAATTAATATGGAAACCAGAACTCGCAGAAAAGAAAGAATAGGATTGGTTGTGAGTAATAAAATGCAAAAATCCATTGTCGTTCAGGTTATGCGTCGCGTGAGACATCCTAAATACGGAAAATTCGTAAAAAAATATTCCAAGTTTATGGCACATGATGAAAACAACGACTGCAATGCCGGAGATAAAGTCCGCATTATGGAAACGAGGCCTTTAAGCCGCAATAAATGTTGGAGATTAGTCGAAATTATTGAAAGAGCTAAATAATTATGATACAACAAGAATCAAGACTCGCAGTTGCTGACAATAGTGGTGCAAAAGAAGTACTCTGTATCAGAGTGCTAGGTGGCACCAGGAGAAGATATGCCAGCATTGGTGACAAAATAATTGTTACCGTTAAAGATGCGATACCGGGAGGTAACGTAAAGAAAGGAACAGTCTCTAAGGCCGTTGTTGTTAGGACTAAAAAGCATTTGCGTCGTCCAGACGGATCTTATATCTGTTTCGATGATAACGCAGTTGTGCTGCTATCTGCTTCTGATGAAATCAGAGGTACTCGTATCTTTGGCCCTGTTGCCAGAGAATTACGCGAAAAGCAATATATGAAGATCGTTTCTTTAGCACCTGAAGTGCTATAATTTGGAAAATATTTGAAATTATGCAATCTAAGTTACACATAAAGAAAGGCGACACTGTAAAAGTAATAGCCGGTAATGAGAAAGGACGCCAAGGTAAAGTACTTAGGGTCGACAGAGTTAAAAGCAGAGCGATTGTAGAAGGCCTAAACCTTGTGTCTAAACACACTAAGCCAAATGCAGCTAATCCTCAGGGTGGCATTATTAAGCAAGAAGCAGGAATTCATATTTCTAACCTTATGGTTATTGATGCAAAAGGCAACGCTACTCGCACTGGGAAAAAATTGGATGATAAAAACAATTTAGTTCGTTATTCTAAAAAGTCAGGGGAGGTAATCAAGTAATGAAATATATACCAAGACTTAAAAATAAATACGAAAAGGAAATAATTCCTACATTAACTAAGGAATTCAACTACAAAAGTAGTATGGAAGTTCCTAAATTAACCAAGATTTGTCTTAATCAAGGCGTAGGCTCGGCAATTGCTGATAAGAAAATTATCGATACAGCGGTCGAAGAAATGTCTCTTGTTTCTGGCCAAAGAGCCGTTCAGACAAAATCTAAAAAGGATATTTCTAACTTTAAACTTCGTAAAGGAATGCCAATTGGAGTTAGAGTAACTCTTCGTGGTGACAAAATGTATGAATTCCTTGACAGGCTGATAGCTATATCTCTGCCTAGGATTCGTGACTTTAAAGGTATTAATGAAAAAGGGTTTGATGGTAAAGGAAATTTCTCTTTAGGAGTTTCTGAACAAATTATTTTCCCTGAAATTAATATTGATAAGATTAATAAAATTATGGGCATGGATATCACATTTGTGACTACTGCCAATACCGATAAAGAAGCATTCGGACTTCTTAAAGCATTCGGAATCCCATTTAAAAACGTCATTAAATAACAGAGATAAATGGCAAAAGAATCAATAAAAGCAAGAGAAAGAAAAAGAGCTAAGCTTGTAGCTAAGTACGCTGCTAAACGCGCTGAACTTAAAGCAAATGGTGATTATATAGCTTTGCAAAAGCTACCTAAGAACTCTTCCTCGGTTAGATTGCACAATCGCTGCAAACTTACTGGTAGACCAAAAGGATACATGAGACAATTTGGTATTTCTCGTATCAACTTTAGAGAAATGGCCAATCAAGGGCTTATTCCCGGAGTTACAAAAGCTAGCTGGTAATAATAATTTGTTGAATAATTTATATTAAAAAAAATGATAACGGATCCAATTGCAGATTACCTTAATAGAATAAGGAATGCCGTGAAGGCCAATCATAGGATTGTTGAAATTCCTGCATCGAATCTCAAAAAAGAGATTACTAAAATCCTTTTTGACAAAGGATACATTCTGAATTATAAATTCGAAGATGATAAAGTTCCTGGCATGATAAAAATAGCCTTGAAATATCATCCTACTACAAAACTGCCTGCAATAAGTGAGCTGAAACGTGTTAGTAAGCCTGGTCTAAGGAAGTATTGTGACAGTGCTGCAATTCCAAGAGTTCTTAATGGTCTTGGTATTGCTATTATTAGTACATCTAAGGGATTACTTACAGATAAGGAAGCACGTTCACTTGGTGTTGGTGGTGAAGTTATTTGTTTCGTAAGTTAAAAAGGAGGGTAAAATGTCAAGAATAGGAAAATTACCGATTACTATTCCTTCAGGAGTTTCAATTACAGTTAATAACGAGAATACTATTATTGTAAAAGGACCTAAAGGAGAATTAAGCCAAAAAATTAATCCGGAAATTACTATAAAACAAGAAGAAAATACTCTTTTTGTTCAACGTCCCAGCGATCAAAAACAACATAAAGCACTTCACGGCCTATACAGAGCTTTGATAAGTAATATGATTGTGGGTGTTTCTGAGGGATATAAAATTGTTCAGGAATTAGTAGGTGTTGGTTATAAAGCTTCTAACGTTGGACAATTGTTAGAACTATCACTTGGGTTCTCTCATAATGTTTTCTTCGAACTTCCACAGGAAGTTAAAGTTGAAACAGTTACAGAAAGAGGTAAGAACCCTTTAATTATTCTTGAATCTCACGACAAGCAGCTTATAGGACAAGTAGCCGCTAAAATTCGTGGTATGCGCAAACCTGAACCATACAAAGGTAAAGGTGTCAGATTCCAGAATGAAGTTATTCGCAGAAAAGCTGGTAAATCAGCTTCTGCTAAGTAGTTTATTTAATTAATCCTTATAAGTACAAGGAAATGGCAACAAAAAAGCTTGATAGAAGAACAAAAATAAAGTTCCGTATTAGGAAAAAAATATTTGGCACTCAAGAAAGACCAAGATTGACTGTTTTTAGAAGCAATAAACAAATTTATGCTCAAATTATTGATGATAATGAAGGCGTTACTATAGCTTCTGCATCTTCTGTGTCTAAAGAAGTGAGTGAAACACCCGCTGCAAAATCTGAATTGGCTAAGCAAGTTGGAAAATTAATTGCTGAGAAAGCAAAGCAAAAAGGTGTTGAACAAGTGATCTTTGATCGCAATGGTTATTTATATCATGGTAGAATAAAATCTTTGGCTGAAGGCGCCAGAGAAGGAGGTTTAAAATTCTAGGATTATGGCAAACGTGAATATTAAGAAAGTTAAATCAAGCGAAATCGAATTCAAAGATCGTTTGGTAAGCATTCAAAGAGTAACCAAAGTTACAAAAGGTGGTAGAACTTTCAGTTTTTCCGCTATTGTAGTTGTTGGAAATGAAAATGGTGTTGTTGGTTACGGACTTGGAAAAGCCAAAGAAGTTACTACCGCTATTAGTAAAGGTATTGATGACGCTAAGAAGCATCTTATCAAAGTCCCTATTCATAAAGGAACAATTCCTCACGAACAGGTCGGTAAGTATAGTGGTGCTCTTGTTTTAATCAAACCTGCTGCTCATGGTACAGGTGTTATTGCCGGTGGAGCAATGCGCGCAGTTCTTGAAAGTGTTGGAATTACTGATGTTTTAGCTAAGTCCAAAGGATCTTCAAACCCTCATAGTGTTGTTAAAGCCACTGTAGACGCTCTTGTGAAATTAAGAGACCCTATTACAGTTGCTCAACAAAGAGGTGTTTCTGTTGATAAAGTTTTTAACGGATAGTATTAGCTGAATCTGGTATTCTGTATATATTATACTTATGATTCATAAAATAGGGCTGAATACCCTTTAATAAATTAGAAATCCAATAATATTTTTTGTGATGACAAAAGTTAAGGTAACAAAAATAAAAAGCGATATAAAACAACCCAAAAATCAAAAGAGAACATTGGAAGCTCTTGGTTTGAGGAAAATCAACAGTAGTAATATTCTTGAAGCTAACCCTGCTATTTTAGGGATGATTCAAAAGGTTAAGCACCTTGTAAAAGTTGAAGAAGTTACTCAAGATGTTCAAAAAAAACAGGTTGTGAAGAAAGAAGCTCCAAGAACTGCAGAAGTTATAGAAACTGCAGTTAAAGATGCAAAAGTGAAAGCAGAACCAAAAACTAAAAAACCTGCTGCAAAAACAACTAAAGCAAAATCAGAAAAAGCTCCTGCAAAAAAGGTTACAAAACCTAAGAAAGAAGCTACTGAATAGCGATTTAATTAAAGTATTGGTAAACTATAAATTTATATAACAATGGATTTAAGTAATCTTAAACCGGCAAAAGGGTCAGTAAAGAAACGTAAAAGAATTGGACGTGGCGAAGGTTCTGGACATGGTGGTACTTCAACAAGAGGCCATAAAGGTGCAAAATCACGCAGTGGTTATAAAAGCAAAGCCGGATTTGAAGGTGGTCAGATGTCGCTAACACGTAGAGTTCCTAAGTTTGGTTTTAAAAATCCAAATAGAGTAGAATATAGCGGAGTTAATCTAGATATACTTCAAAAACTAAATGAAGAAAAAGGTTTAGAAAATATTAATCCTGCTGTTCTTATAGACAATGGTCTTGTGTCGAGAAATGATAGAGTAAAAATTCTTGGCAGAGGGAAATTATCAGCTAAATTAGAAGTAACTGCTCACGCTTTTTCTAAAGCGGCATTGCAAGCTATTGAGACAAGCGGTGGAAAAGCTAATTTGATTTAGTTTAGGTAAATAAAAATACACAAATAATTGGTAATACTTTTATAAAATTATTTTAGATGAAACGTTTTATACAAACCATCAAGAACATCTTCAAAATAGAAGACCTACGAATTAGAATAATTAATACACTTGGTATTATTCTAATATACCGTTTAGGCTCTTATGTTGTTTTACCGGGCGTTGATCCTGGTCAGCTGGCTCAATTGCAAGCTCAAACTCAAGATGGTTTACTTGGACTGCTTAATATGTTCTCTGGTGGTGCTTTCTCAAACGCCTCCATTTTTGCGTTAGGAATTATGCCATACATTAGTGCCTCTATTGTTATTCAGCTTATGGGCATTGCAGTTCCATATTTTCAACGTCTACAGAAAGAGGGTGAAAGTGGAAGAAAGAAATTGAACCAGATTACAAGGTATCTTACTGTGATTATCACTGCAGCACAAGCCCCAGCATATATAGCTAACCTTGTGGGTAATTTGCCTCCTGAAGCTATTTCTCCTTTTGATCCTTTATCAGCAGGTCCATCAACTTATTTTGTTATCTCTTCAGTTATTATTCTGATCGCAGGAACTATGTTTGTGATGTGGCTTGGTGAAAGAATCACTGAGAAAGGTATTGGGAATGGAATTTCTCTGATAATTATGATAGGTATTATTGCTAATCTTCCTTTTGCTTTGTTTGGTGAATTTGCGGCAAGATTAACCGGTCAAGGAGGCGGACTTGTTATTTTTCTCGTTGAAATTGTAGTCTTATTAGGAGTAATTATTTTATGTATATTGCTTGTTCAGGGTACAAGAAGAATTCCTGTACAGTTTGCTAAAAGAATTGTTGGAAACAAACAATATGGTGGGGTTAGACAGTATATCCCTTTGAAAGTGAATGCAGCGGGTGTTATGCCTATCATCTTTGCACAAGCAATTATGTTTATACCAATTACTTTAGTTGGATTTGCTGATTCTGATGCTTTAAGCGGAATAGCTGCAAGTTTTTCAAATTTTACAGGTTTTTGGTATAATTTCACGTTCGCAGTTTTAATTATTCTGTTTACTTATTTCTATACT
This sequence comes from uncultured Bacteroidales bacterium, assembly GCA_964601515.1. Taxonomy (GTDB): domain Bacteria; phylum Bacteroidota; class Bacteroidia; order Bacteroidales; family UBA7960; genus PWND01. The sequence goes on from CAZRNU010000014.1 coordinate 27,388, forward strand.
GCTATTACAGTAAACCCAAGCCAAATGGCTGAAGATATGAAGAAAAACGGAGGATTTATTCCTGGCGTAAAACCAGGAAAAAAGACTGCTGAGTTTATTGATAATGTTATGTCTAAAATTACTTTGCCCGGGTCTTTCTTCCTAGCATTTGTAGCTATTATGCCGGCATTAGTTAGTATTTTTGGTGTTACAGGTCAGTTTGCTCAATTCTTTGGAGGTACATCATTGTTGATAATGGTGGGTGTTGTACTAGATACATTGCAACAGATAGAAAGCCACTTATTAATGAGACATTATGATGGATTAACTAAATCCGGAAGAATAAAAGGTAGGGCTTCATCTGCTATGGGTATGGCAGGTTAATACCTGACGTTATGATTGAATATAAAAATAAAGAAGAAATAGAATTAATTCGTAATAGTTCTTTGCTTGTTGCTAAAACGTTGGCTGAAGTTGCCCGAAATATTCGTCCGGGAATTTCTACAAAGCAATTAGATGATATCGCTGAATCATTTATAAGGGACAATAAAGCGTTGCCTGGGTTTAAAGGTTACAGGGGATTTCCCGCTACCTTATGTGTTAGCCCAAATGATGTTGTTGTCCATGGGATTCCATCAAATAAGGAATTAAAAGATGGAGATATTGTTTCAGTAGATTGTGGAGTTTTACTAAATGGTTTTTATGGTGATTCCGCATTTACATTTGCTGTTGGTGAAATTTCCGAACAACTCAAGCGGCTGTTAAAGGTTACATACAATTGCCTTTTAATTGGAATTGAAAAAGCAGTAGATGGTAACTTTCTGGGTGATATTTCATGTGCAATTCAGTATAATGCTGAAAAAGAGGGGTTTTCAGTTGTTCGCGAACTAGTGGGGCATGGTGTTGGTAGAAATCTACACGAAGCTCCGGAAGTTCCTAACTACGGAAAACATGGAAAAGGCTTGAAATTAAAAGAAGGTCTTGTGATTGCAGTAGAGCCTATGATAAATTTAGGCGTTAAAAATATAGTTCAAGACAGAGATGGTTGGACTATCAGAACTGCAGACCGTAAACCGTCTGCACATTTTGAACACACTATTGCTGTTGGAAAAGACAAAGTAGATGTTTTATCAACGTTTAAGTACATCGAAGAAGCGTTACAATCTAATAACAATAATACAATTATAAACAATAATTAGTTTATGGCAAAACAATCTTCAATACAACAAGACGGTACTGTGATAGAATCTCTTGGTAATGCATTGTTTCGCGTAGAGCTTGAAAATGGTCATGTTATTACAGCTCATATTTCAGGTAAAATGCGAATGCATTATATAAAGATTCTTCCGGGAGATAAAGTGAAGATAGAAATGTCGCCATATGACTTAACTAAAGGACGTATCACCTTTAGGTACAAATAAAGAAAGTATTCCGAATTTCAAAAACTGGAAAAATGAAAGTCAGAGTTTCTGTTAAGAAAAGAAGTCCCGAGTGCAAAATCATAAGACGCAATGGGAAAATTTATGTAATTAACAAAAAGAATCCCAAGTTTAAACAACGTCAGGGATAATCATTAAATCAATAAATACGAACAATAACTATGGCACGTATAGCAGGAATTGACATCCCAAGAAACAAAAGAGGCGAAATTAGCCTTACGTATATCTATGGAATTGGCAGAAGTAATGCAAGAAAAATTTTAGCAACAGCCGGTGTCGACTTAAATAAAAAAGTTGAGACCTGGAATGATGATGAAATTACAGCAATTCGTAATGTAATTAACGAAGAGTTTAAAGTAGAAGGTGGATTGCGTTCTGAAGTTCAAATGAACATTAAACGATTAATGGATATCGGTTGTTATAGGGGTATTCGTCATCGTACAGGATTACCATTGCGCGGTCAAAAAACTAAAAATAACGCCCGCACAAGAAAAGGAAAAAGAAAAACAGTTGCTAATAAGAAAAAAGCTACTAAATAATTTTTTGAAGCAGTTAAACTGCTTGATCAGAAACAATAATTAAAAATTATGGCAAAACAACAAGTTAAAGGCTCACGTAGTTCGAAAAAAAGAGTGGTAAAGGTAGAACCTATCGGACAGGCTCATATCTCTGCATCTTTTAACAACATCATCATAACCCTTGCTAATAATAACGGTGAGGTTATTTCTTGGGCTTCAGCAGGGAAAATGGGATTTAAAGGCTCTAAGAAGAACACTCCTTATGCCAGCCAGATGGCTGCTGCTGATGCTGCGAAAGTTGCTTACGACCTTGGTTTAAGAAAGGTTAAAGTTTATGTTAAAGGTCCTGGTTCTGGAAGAGAAGCAGCTATTCGTACAATTCATTCCTCAGGTATTGAGGTTATGGAAATTGTAGATACTACTCCATTACCGCATAATGGATGTAGACCTCCAAAAAGAAGAAGAGTATAGTTTTGTTACATTGAAGATAAAATAAAAAAACATGGCACGATATACAGGTCCAACAAGTAAAATTGCGAGAAAATTTGGTGAGCCAATTTTTGGCGCAGATAAAGCGTTTGAAAAGAAAAAATATCCTCCGGGAATGCACGGAGCTAACAAAAAAAGAAGAAAATTGTCTGAATATGGTACTCAGCTTCTTGAAAAACAAAAAGCTAAGTATACTTATGGAGTACTTGAAAAACAGTTTTCAAATCTTTTCCAAGAAGCTCACAGAAGAAAAGGAATTACTGGTGAGATTCTTTTGCAATTGTTAGAAGCTAGATTAGATAACGTCGTTTTTAGAATCGGCATTGCTCCTACTCGTAGAGCTGCAAGACAGCTTGTAGGTCACAGACATATAACTGTTAATGGTAATATTGTTAATATACCATCTTATTCAGTTAAACCTGGTGATGTAATTGGAGTAAGAGAAAAATCCAAAAGTCTTGAAATTGTATCTGAAGCGTTGTCTTCTAGATCTAATAATTTCTCATGGATTGAATGGGATAATGAGAATAATACAGGTAAGTTTATGAACTATCCTGAAAGAGAAGTTATTCCTGAGAATATTAAAGAACAACTAATCGTTGAACTTTACTCTAAATAATAATATATAACAGCTTTATATAAACCCAAAAGCAAAAATAAATGGCAATATTAGCATTTCAAAAACCCGATAAGGTTATCATGCTCGAATCTGATGACAGAACCGGTAAATTCGAGTTCAGACCATTAGAACCTGGTTATGGTATTACTATTGGAAACGCTTTAAGAAGAATTTTGCTTTCTTCTCTGGAAGGGTTTGCAATTACTTCTATTAGAATAGAAGGAGTTGAACACGAATTCTCTACCCTAAAAGGTGTAGTGGAAGATGTTACCGAAATAGTTCTTAATATTAAGCAAATCAGATTTAAACAGCAGATTGAAGGTGAAAACAGTGAAAAAGTTACTGTTAGCATTTCCGGACAGGATGTTTTTAAAGCTGGCGACCTAAATGCGTATTTATCAAACTTTCAGGTATTGAATCCTGAAGTGGTTATTTGCAATTTAGAACCTGGGGTGACTCTTACAATGGAATTTGTTATTGAACATGGTAGAGGATATGTTTCTGCAGAAGATAATAAAGGAATAAACCCTGTAATTGGACAAATAGCAGTTGATTCTATCTTTACCCCAATTAAAAATGTTAATTACGTTGTAGAGAACTATCGCGTTGAACAAAAAACTGACTATGAAAAACTTATTATGAATATTCAGTCAGATGGTTCAATTACTCCAAAAGAAGCTTTGAAAGAGGCTGCGAAAATTTTGATTCATCACTTCATGTTGTTCTCTGATGAGAAAATAACTATCGACACAGAAGAAAAATCGGCAAGTGAAGAATTTGATGAGACTTCACTGCATATGAGACAACTTCTTAAAACTAAATTAGTAGATCTTGATTTATCTGTTAGGGCTTTAAATTGCTTAAAAGCTGCTGATGTTGAAACACTTGCAGATTTAGTTTCATTAAATAAACATGATTTATTGAAATTTAGGAACTTTGGCAAAAAGTCATTAACTGAATTGGAAGAGCTTATCAAGTCAAAGAATCTTACATTTGGAATGAATCTTTCGAAATACAAATTAGATAAGGAATAAGGAAAATGAGACACAGAAAGAAAATTAATCATCTGGGTAGAACATCATCTCACAGACAAGCTACCCTTGCAAATATGGCTAGCTCGCTTATAATTCACAAAAGAATTAGCACAACTCTTGCCAAAGCGAAAGCGCTAAAAGTATATGTTGAGCCATTAATAACAAAATCTAAAGTTGATTCAACTCATTCAAGAAGAACAGTTTTTAGCTATCTTGGAAATAAAAATGCTGTAAGTGAGCTTTTTAGAGAAATATCTCAGAAGATTGCTGATAGACCAGGTGGTTATACTAGAATCCTGAAAACAGGATTTCGTAAAGGCGACGGTGCTGAAATGTGCTTTATTGAGCTCGTTGATTATAACCTAAATATGCTTAAATCTGCTGAAGAATCTCAACAAAAGAAAACACGTAGGGGTAAAGCTAAGAAGAAGGATGAGGATGCAACAGCTCCTGTGAAAAAGGATAAAGTTGTTGAAAAGACTGAATCAGAAGAAGTTGTAGAAGAACCTAAAGCTGAAGTAACAGCTGATGAATCTCCGGTGGTTGAAGCTGAAACTGCAACCGAAAATGAAGAGAAGAAAGACGAAGAAGAAAAAGCATCTGAATAGTTTTTTAATTTTCAATTTCATAATATATTTTAAAAGGATAAAGTACTTGGTGCTTTATCCTTTTTTATTTTTACCTTTATTGCTTTGTTTATGGAAAAAAAGTATTAATTGAATTTTTTTTAAAATTATTGGTTATGAGTCAGATAATAAACATTTTCGCCAGACAAATCCTTGATTCAAGAGGAAATCCAACTATTGAAGTTGATGTAATTACTGAAAATGGAATACTAGGTAGAGCAGCAGTACCTTCTGGAGCATCTACTGGTGTTCATGAAGCTGTTGAACTTAGAGATGGAGATAAAGAAAATTATCTTGGAAAAGGTGTACTTAAAGCTGTTAACAACGTTAACAATATTATTAATAATGAACTTAAAGGGTTTTATGTTACAAATCAAGGATTGATTGATAAAACAATGCTTGAGATAGATGGAACCCCTAATAAAGCTAGCCTTGGTGCTAATGCAATTTTGGGTGTATCACTTGCAGTTGCTAACGCCGCTGCTCAAGAAACCGGGCAACCATTATTCAGATATATTGGAGGAGTTAATGCCAATACATTGCCGATTCCAATGATGAATATAATAAATGGTGGATCGCATGCAGACAATAGTGTTGATTTCCAGGAGTTTATGGTAATGCCTGTTGGAGCAGCATCATTTAGTCATGCAATCAAAATGGGTGCTGAAATTTTTCATCACCTTAAAGCTGTTTTAAAGAAAAGTGGCTACTCTACTAATGTTGGTGATGAAGGTGGTTTTGCTCCTAATTTAAAAGCAAATGAAGAAGCAATTCAAGTAATTCTTAAAGCAATTGAAAATGCAGGCTATATTCCTGGAGTTGATGTATATATTGCTCTTGATCCTGCAGCTAGTGAGTATTATATTCCTGAAGAAAATGTTTATCATTTACATAAATCCACAGGAGACAAATTGACTCCTGCACAAATGGTTGATTTCTGGGCTGATTGGGTTAGAAAGTACCCAATTATTTCTATCGAAGATGGTATGGCTGAAGATGATTGGGATGGATGGAAACTTATGACTGATAATATGGGAGATAAAATACAGCTTGTTGGGGATGACTTATTTGTCACTAATGTTTTGCGCCTACAAGAAGGAATTGATAAGAAGATAGCCAATTCAATATTAGTGAAAGTTAACCAGATAGGCTCTTTAACTGAAACAATTAACACGGTGAATCTTGCTAATAAGAATTCATACACAAATATTATTAGCCATCGTTCAGGTGAAACTGAAGATACAACAATTGCAGATTTAGCAGTTGCATTAAACTCCGGACAAATCAAAACCGGTTCTGCTTGCAGGTCTGAGAGAATTGCAAAATATAACCAACTTATCAGAATTGAAGAAATGCTTGGAGAATCAGCAGTATATCTTGGAAAAAACTTCAAATTTGCCAAAAAATAATAAACTAGCAGGTCATAGCAATTGTTTTAATGTTATGACCTGTTTTATTCTTTTTATATGATAAAGAATTTCTTCTTGATTCTGTTGTCTCTTGTTTATGTTGGTGTATCTAAATCTCAAGATACAATTTCTGTTATGAATTATAATCTTCTTTATTACGGATATTATACTGATTTTTGTACTATTGATAATAATAATGTAGATATAAAAGCTCAAAACCTGCATACAATTATAAATTATTTTAGACCGGATGTTTTCACGGTATGTGAGTTGGGTAGAAATGCTTCTACTGCCGATCATTTGTTAAATAATGCGCTAAATAAGAATGAAATAGATTTCTATGCTAGAGCTGCATATACTAATACAGCAAATTCTAGCATTGTAAATATGTTATATTACAACACCAATAAATTTGGGCTAGTTTCACAGGCCATTCCAAGTAATATTCTAAGAGATATAAACCTATATAAATTATATTATAAAGCTGAAGATCTTGCTCAAACAAATGATACAATTTTTCTTGTCTGTATTGTTGCTCATTTAAAAGCCGGGAGTACTGCTGATGATCAGCAAGTCAGGACAAATATGATTAACAGCATGATGACTTATATAGATTATTTCAACTATAGGGGTAACATAATGTTTATGGGCGATTATAATATGAATAGCTCTTATGAAACAGCCTACCAGCAATTACTTTACTATACTAACAATTCAGATATTAGATTTAATGACCCTATAAATAAACCGGGGCAATGGTATAATAATTCATCTATGGCAATGTACCATACTCAAAGTACAAGGTCGGGAAGTGCCTCTTGCTTTGTTACAGGTGGTTTAGATGATAGATACGATTTGATACTTGTTTCAAAGGATTTGCTATCGGGCAACAGAGGGTTTAAGTATATTCCTGATAGCTATATTGCAATTGGTCAGGATGGTCAAAGGTTTAATATGTCACTTATTGATCCGCCAAATTATAGCCAACCCCCTGAAATTATAAATGCACTTTATTATTTCTCAGACCATTTGCCGGTTGCGTTGAAGCTTGAGATTACAGATAATCAACCAACCCATATTAGTAACAATTTTGTAACAAAAAATTATTTTAGGTTTAATAATCCTGTTAGAGATGCACTTGAAATTGTAATTAATTTCGATGACTTTTTTAAAGGTAAAATAACTATTCTTGATTTATTAGGGAATAAAATTTTAAGTTCCGATATTAATGAAATTCATAAGTTAATAAATGTGTCAGATTTAAATCCCGGCTTATACATTATATTGTTTGAAGCCGAAAATAAAATCATCCATGTTGATAAGTTTGTTAAAATATAGAGCATCAAAAGTGTTATACATTAATTGATTATTGATATTTTAGCCTTTTGTAGAATTAAAGCATTTTGATATGATTGGAGACCTACTATATTTAATTGGAGCATTGTGCCTTTTCCTTTTTGGAATGAAAACAATGAGCGAAGGCATACAAAAACTTGCCGGAGAAAAAATGCGTTCAATTCTTAGCGCAATGACCTCACATCGCTTTCTAGGTGTACTTACAGGATTTTTTATTACAACTTTAGTGCAGTCTTCATCTGCATCTACCGTAATGCTTGTAAGTTTTGTGAATGCCGGATTGCTTACATTGGTCGAGTCTGTTGGAGTTATAATGGGTGCTAATATTGGAACTACAACAACTGCTTGGATAATCTCTTTTCTTGGTTTCAAATTAAATATATCCGCTTTATCTATCCCAATAATTGGCTTAGCGTTTCCAATGTTGCTTCTTGGGAAAGATAGAATGAAGTCTTTTGGTGAAACTTTGCTTGGCTTTGCCCTATTATTTATGGGGTTGCAGTTTTTAAAGGATTCCGTTCCTGATCTTCATTCAAATCCTGAAATATTTGCATTCCTTGAGGGATTGACCGGTTACGGGTTTTATAGTATTTTGTTATTTCTTGGTTTAGGAACAATTCTAACAGTAATATTACAATCATCTAGTGCTACAATGGCACTTACATTAGTTATGTGTAATTATGGTTGGATTGGGTTTGAGCAGGGAGCAGCTATAGTTTTAGGTGAGAATATTGGCACAACAGTTACTGCTAATTTGGCTGCTTTAATGGGGAATATTCATGCAAAACGGACTGCCTTTGCTCATACTTTGTTTAATATTTTTGGGGTAATTTGGATGCTTTTTATTTTTCGATTTGTTTTGAGATCAATTGATGATTCAATGGTATCTTTTGGGGTTGATTCTCCTTTTACAACACCTGAGTCTGTGCCTTTTGGTCTTGCAATTTTCCATACTGCCTTTAATATTACAAACACTTTTCTGTTGATATGGTTTGTTAAATATCTAGTTAAAGTTGTTGAATTTATTATGCCGTCAAGGGGTAAAGTTGAAGAAAGAGCGCATCTTGAATATTTTCAAAGTGGTTTTCTTAATATGGCCGAAGTGTCTGCATTGCAAGCCAGAAAAGAAACTAGGAAGTTTTGCGAGCTTTCACACCGAATGTTCAATTTCGTGCCCGGGCTTGTAGCTGAGAAAAAGAAAAAAGAGATTCAGAAAATTGTTGAACGAATAAAGAAGTATGAGGAAATCACTGATAGGGTTGAGGAAGAAATCACAACATTTTTGGCTAATGTAATGCGAAATCATGTTAGCCCTCAGGTTTCTGAGCAACTTAGAAGAATGAGAATTATTTGTGGGGAGGCCGAAAGAATTGCTGATATTTGTCATAAAATGGCAATGGTTATTGAGAAGAAAAAGATTGAAAAAGTATCCTTCAGCCAAAAACAAACTAAGGATCTTAATATTATGTTCGACTTAGTAAATCAAGCATTTAATATTATGTTCTCTTTCCTCGAAAAGGGAGAACATTATGCTAATATGAACATAGAACACGCGGTAGCTATTGAAAAACAAATAAACGAATTCCGAGATAAAACGTTTACAGGTGTTATTAAAGAACTTGAAGAAGGAAACCCTTATGTTAAAAGTAATTTCTATTTTAATAAGTTGATTATGTCTTGCGAAAAAATTGGAGATACTATTTTAAATATTGATGAGGCACAGGCCGGGGTTAACATAGAATAAGCTTTATGACTTTTTATTTTAAAACTTTAAAAGTTTTAAAAACCAAACAATAAATATATATTTGTATCCTTGAAGGTCATTTGTTATTAAATGATATTTTAAATTTAATTGTCTAAATAATTGATAAAGGATACAATCATGAGGTCTAGAAAAAACATCAAAACTTTAACGGAATTTATAATTGAAAGGCAATCTGAGTATCCACATGCCAAAGGTGCTCTCACAAGACTATTAAATGATATTGCCACTGCTGCAAAAATTGTTAACAGGGAAGTTAACTCTGCCGGTTTGGTTGATATTTTTGGATATGTAGGAAAAGAGAATGTTCAGGGTGAGGCACAAAAGAAACTAGATGTTTATGCTAATGAGCAATTTATTGCCGCACTTCAAGCAGGTGCGGAATGTTGCGCAATTGCATCTGAAGAAAATGAGAAAGTAATTTCCTTTAAAAACGAGTTTTCAGAGCTTGGGAAATACGTTATTGCTATAGACCCTCTTGATGGATCAAGCAATATTGAAGCAAATGTATCAATCGGTACTATTTTTTCAATTTATAGGCGCAAATCTGAAATTGGCGGCGGAACACTGGATGATTTATTACAGCCGGGAGTTAATCTAGTGGCAGCAGGTTATGTTATTTATGGCTCATCTACAATGCTTGTTTTTACAACAGGGAAGGGAGTTAATGGGTTTACACTTGACCCAACTGTTGGTATATTCTGTCTTTCTCACCCTGATATGAAATATCCTGAAGTGTCAAATATATATTCCATCAATGAAGGTAATTATATCTATTTCCCTGAAGGTGTTAAGAAATATATAAAATTTTGTCAGGAAGACGATCCCGAAACTTTAAGACCTTATACATCTAGATATATCGGTTCTCTTGTAGCAGATTTCCACAGAAACCTTATAAAAGGCGGTATTTTTATTTATCCCGGCACAAAACAACATCCTACCGGCAAACTTAGATTGTTATACGAATGTAATCCTGTTGCATTTATTGCAGAGCAAGCCGGAGGTAAGGCAACTGACGGGGTTAATAGAATTATGTCTATTCAGCCGGAAAGCCTTCATCAACGGGCTCCTCTTTTTGTTGGCCCTAAAAAAATGGTAGAAAAAGCTGAGGAATTTATACGTGATTTTTCTTCATTTTAGCATTTTCTGAATTTCCTTGTGTTTCTTTTTGTTTCCGCTTAAAGCCCTAAAAATCTCTATGTTTGTGAGTTTTTTTGCTTTGGGAAAGAAATAAGTGTGTTTTTCCTTTATTTTTTTATTATAAATATTTAATTTTGAGCTCGACTTATTTAAGTATTATTTCTATATGTTGAATTTATATATAGATAATGTGATTTATTTTGAGAAAACCATATCCTTTTGCTTACTAAAACCTAAAACTATGAAAACAAAACTATTTACTGTTTTATTTTTATTATTTGCATCTTCACTTTTTGCACAGGAAATAAAATTGGAGTTGTCAACAAAAAAAGCTCCTGATTTTAATATTAGCCATAAATCAGTTAGCAAAAAATTACTTTTTCAGCAGGATGTTGGAACTGCCGGATGGGCTAGTCAAGAGTTCGAAGAAGCTAATGAACAATACACTTGTCAATCTGCAGATGATTTTGATGTTATTATGGGGCCATGGACTATTGAGGCGGTTTCTGTTTTTGGCTCTTACAGTGCCGCAGGCAATCTTGAGTTTGTACATATTTATTTTTATGAAAACAATGCCGGTATTCCGGGAGATTTAATTAAGGAGTTTTTAAATGTTCCATGTGTTTCTGATACTAAGAGTGGTTATGTATATGCCGACCTGCCCGAAAATGTTGTTTTAGATAATGGGAAATACTGGGTTAGCGTAGTGGCGAAAATGGATTTCACTCCTTATGGCCAATGGTACTGGTGGAATGCAACAACTAACAATGGCCTAATGTGGAAATGGAGAAACCCTAACGGTGGATTTGGGCATGGATCAAATTGGATTGATTCTCAAACAGTTTTCGGGGTTGGTGCAGGCAATGACCTATCCTTATCGCTATTTGGTGCAGCTCCTAATCTGATATTGGCAAGGTGTATAAATTTTTATGGACAATCTGGTCATTATTATTTGGGGCATAATGCATGGAAAGATGTTGTATCAAATAATATTAACGCACTTGGTGCTATCGAGGTTGATGGTGTGATGTATGCTTTGAATTCAAGTAGGCAATTTGGTTCTTTCAATGCATCCCTTACAACTTGGACTATGATTGGAGAAACCGGAATCACTGCTCCAAATTTTGTCTTCTCTCTAGCTTATGACCCTGTTGAAAAAGTAATTTATACTGTAGGATTGACGGGTACATATCCCAATTTTGAATTTTCTTTGTATTCTATAAACAAAACAACAGGAGAGGGCACATTAATCGGAACTGATGAAAATACTGGCACTATAATGGCGATAGCTGCAGATAATGCGGGTAATTTATATGGAGTTAGACATCATCCAACAGAAAATGCTGAATTTATTGCAATAAATAAAAATAATGCTTCCGGAACTGTTGTTGGGGATATGGGTGGAGTAATAACCAGTCAATTTCCAGCATTGGCCTTTAGCCTTTATGATAACAGTTGTTACTTTAAAGCAATGGGCACTCCTCCTGATTTTTTATATGGATCATACAAAATAGATGTAACAACAGGTGCTACCACTCAAATAGGAGAAGAAACAATAAGTGCTCAGATTACCGGATTTTCAATTCCATATATCGGAGAGCTTTTTAAAGTTAATTATAACGTTTATGGCTCAAATGGTTCAATAAAGGGCAAAGTAAACAATAATCCTTTTGCCTCAGGTAGTGTATTTGTTGAAGGCATTAATGTGACTTTTTCAGCATTCCCGAGTTCAGGTTATAAAGTAAAAGTATGGGCTGTGAATGGAATTCAGCAAGCAGGTAGTAGTAATATTTTTGTTTATGAAAACTTAGATAAGGATATTATCGTTACTGTTGAGTTTATGCCTTCTACAACAGATATAGATGAAATTGAAAATAATATTGCAGTTTATCCAAGCCCATTCAGAGATGAACTTCTATTTTCTAATCCTTCTTTAATAAAGAGTGTTCAAATTATTAATGTACTTGGAGTTAAAGTGATTGAAACTAATCTAACAAATGAAGTAATTAAAACCTCTGGATTACCTGCCGGAGTATACTTTGTAGTAATAGAAACCATAGATGGGCAAAAAGTTACTCATAAAGTTATTAAAAACTAAAGACCTTATTGTGACAAGTATACAGGAGCCTTGAAATAACTTCAAGGCTCTTTCCTTTTAATTCGTTTTTTGTTTATATTTGTCAATCAAGCTGCAATCTTCTTATCTGTTTGTTATGAGAAAACTAATAATGCCAATATTATCCTCGATTTTTATGTTTTTTGGTATTAGTGTGTTTTGTCAACAAAACAAGCTTGATTCTCTTCGAAAAGAGTTTGCTATTGCCAAGGAAGACTCTCTTAAATGTCAATTGCTATTTGATATTGGCTATACTTTCGAGCAAAGAATGCCGGATTCAGCTTTGTATTACTATAATAGAGGTCTTGAACAATCAAGGGAAAGTAAGCTTAGAGGATATGAAGCTTCCGCAATTCGTTTTATAGGAATTGTTTATCGTAATAAAGGAGATTATGATAAGGCACTTGAATTATTTTTTGAGGCTTTATCTATTGCCGAAGAAATAGATGATAAAAAGAGAATAGGAGCAGCATATTCAAGTATTGGACTTGTTTACTATAATAGAGGTAGTTTTGATGAAGCTATTGATTATCAATTAAAAGCTGCTGCTATCGATGAGCTGATAGATAATAAACAAGGGCTTCTGGCAATCTACAATAATATAGGAATCATTTATGACAATCTAGGTTTGTATGACAAGGCGATAGATTATCATCATAAATCATTGAAGCTAAAGGAAGAACTTGGAGATAAATCCGGCATTGCAGGTAGCTATTCAAATATAGGCAGCATACATTTTAGTCAGGCAAACTATGATGCAGCTTATGATTATCATAAAAAAGCCCTGGATATTTATATAGAGTTGGATAATATTAGAGGGCAGGCCACAGCATATAATAATCTTGGGCTTTTATATAGAAATTTGAAAGACTATAATCTGGCTCTTGAATACTATACAAAATCTCGTGAACTTCGGGAAACACTTGGCGATAAAAGAGGCTTGTTTATTATTTATAACAACCTGGGTATTGTAAATAGGCATTTAGGTAATTTTGATGCCTCTATTGAGTTTTATGACAAAGCCATGAAAATTAGTCTGGAACTTAAAGATAAGCATGGTCAGTCAGTTGTTTTCAATAGTATAGCTAATTTATATATTGCAATGTCTGATTCTGCAGATGTTTCCAAGAGATCTCAATTTCTAAAAACTGCTAGACAATATAGTCACAAAGCTTATGATTTGGCAGTGGAAACAGGCTCAATTTCTCGTCAAAACTTTGCTGCAAACAATTTAAGAGTTGTTTATACAAAAATGGGCAATTGTTGTGAAGCATTAAAGTATGCCGAAATTGTTATGACTACAAATGACAGTATTAATAGTCAGGAGAAGTCAAAGGCCATTATTGATGCTGAAAAGAAATTCCAGGTTGAGAAAAAACAATTACAAATTGAAACTCTGGAAAAGGAAGTGGAACGGT
>CAZRNU010000015.1:0-38021 GCA_964601515.1 uncultured Bacteroidales bacterium
GTTAAAGGACCATCTAAAGTTAATGCCAAGTCGCTGGCGCCAATAGTCCCTCTGAAATTCAATTTTTCAGAGTCACCCTTTACCTGGCGAAATTCAAAAATCGAACTTAAAGCATTTCCTCTGTTTGCCGGAAAAGCCGAAGAATACATTTCCACTTCACGAATAAAATCAACATTTAATATTCCTACCGGTCCACCACTTGCTCCTTGGGTTGCAAAATGATTTAGATTTGGTATCTCCACTCCGTCAAGATAGAATCTGTTTTCATTTGGGCCCCCTCCTCTTATTATTACATCATTTCTAAAAGCAGGAGTAAGTGCTACTCCCGGCAACGATTGTATTACTTTAGAAATATCTCTATTCCCACCGGGGTTTCTTTCAATCTCCGAAATCCCCAATCTTCTCATCGACACAGGGCTTTCTTCTTTTCTCTGAAATTGGGATACTGAAATCACAACCTCATCAAGCAAAAAATCCATCTCCTTCATAGGAATGTCAATATTTGCAGTTCTCGAATTCGAGATCATTATTTCTTCGGTTATTTTCTGCTCAAAGCCTACTGCCGAAATAACTAAGCGCACAAAACCCGGTTGTAAGCCGGCAAAAATAAAGTTTCCGTCGAAATCTGATATGCTGCCGGTTGTTGTTCCTTGTATTATAATATTTGCAAAAGGTACCGGCTCATTGTTCTTTTCATTATATACTCTTCCTTTTATACCTCCTGTTTGAGCATATGTATTTAAAATGGAGAAAATAAATACAAAAACTAGAGAGATTATATGTGTTGTTAATTTAGGTGATTTCATAATTAATTATATGTGTGTTTAAAATATTTTTTAAAACTTTAAACAAAAAACAATCAAATATAATATTTGTTTGCTATGAATGAAAAAAATTCTTAATTACTGATTTGAATTTTTTAAAACACTTACCTTTGCGATTGTTTTTTTAACATGCTACTAAGCAAAGAGATATATTGTTTTTAGAAAAAAGTCATACATGCAAAAGATAAATAAACACCCCATTATTTCTGTCCCAAAACCGGTTTATGTTGAGTTTACCTACAAAGGTGAGAAAATAAAAGGAGAAAAAGGATTTACAATTGCAGCAGCCTTGCATCAGGCAGGGTTTCCTATTCATAGCCAAAGTCTTGCACACCGCAGCAGAAGTCTCGAATGTGGAATTGGAAAATGTGGAGCATGCGAAATGTTGGTAGATGGTGTTATAAAGCGAATTTGTATTACGAATGTTGATAATGTAAAGGATGTTATTGAAATTCCTCACGATTTTGTTACAAAACCAACAAAATTTGAAAAAACAGAAGCTGTTAATGTTTACAAAACGGATGTAGTTATAATTGGAGCCGGTCCTGCCGGATTAGCAACCCGTGAGATATTAAACGATCATAATGTTAGCAATATAGTTGTAGATAGTAATTCTCAAATTGGTGGTCAGTTTAATATGCAAACTCATCAATTCTTCTTTTTCGAAAAAGAAAAGAAATATGGTGGTATGAGGGGTTTTGAAATAGCAAAAACACTTGCAGGCGAAAACCACAGCGGAATTATGCTGGATTGCACTGTGTGGGATGTGTTTGAAGGAAACAGAGTTGCAGTAAAAAACTTTAAAACAAACGAAGTCTTTTATATAGACTGTAAGCATTTTGTTGTAGCATCGGGTGCTGTACCGTTTTTACCTACTTTCCACAACGACGACCTTCCCGGAGTATATACTGCAGCAGTTGTTCAAAAAATGATGAACACTGAGCTGACCCTACTTGGTAAAAAGGTACTTACAGTTGGAGCCGGAAACATTGGATATCTAACCAGCTATCAGCTTACTCAGGCCGGAGCTAAAGTTAAAGCAATAATTGAAGCTCAGGCAAACGAAGGCGGATTCCCTGTTCAGGCAAACAGAGTTCGCAGACTTGGAATACCGGTTATGCTTTCTACAATGATTATTGAAGCGTTGCCAAACGAAAAAGGCGACGGAATAAGAGGTGCTGTATTGGCTAAAGCAGAAAACTTTAAACCAATTCCGGGAACCGAATTTGTTATTGAGGACATAGATGTTATAAACATCTGTACAGGCCTTATGCCTGACGATGCTCTGTTAATAAAAGGCTATGAAATGTTTGGTCGACACTGCTACGGCGCCGGCGATGCTGTTAAAATCGGAGAAGGCACCAGTGCGGTTTTAAGAGGGAAGCAGGTTGCTTATGAAATTTTAGAAAACCAAGGAATTAGATATAAATACGACGATTATCTGGCTGTCTCCAAGGAATATATCGATTCTCAACAACATCCAATTAGAGTTATTGAAGAGCCTGCTCTTCCTGAAAATGAAAGATTAGAAAAACCATTTGTTCAAATCGATTGTCTTTACGGATTCGCCTGCAATCCCTGCGCTTTTGCTTGTAAGTACGGGGCCATAACAAAATCGTCAACTAGTAATGTTCCTCAAATCGACTTTGAAAAATGTGTGGGTTGTATGGATTGTGTTTATCAATGTCCGGGATTAGCAATATTTGGATATAATCTTAAAACAGGTGTGTTCTTTTTGCCAATAGAATTTGACATGGAAGAAGGAAAAGAAGTGTTTTTGGTTGATAACTATGCCAATAAGCTTGGTGAGGGAGTTATTCAGAAAATTCTCCGAAAACCAAATCTTACACATATTGCCAGAGTGAAGGCAACGGATATGACCAAGGATGATATGCTTAAAGTAAGAGGGTTTATTATTAAGGAAGAATATCCTGAGCCACTAAAAACAAAGCCACACAAAGAAAAAGTTACATCAGAAATTTTCATGTGTCATTGCGATGATGTTGGCTTTGATGAAGTTATGGAAATAATTGGAGACCGAAAGTATATTTCAGTAGAGGAAATAAAGCACACAACTCATCTTGGAATGGGTCCCTGCAGAGGCAAAAGGTGTATTCAAAGGCTTAAAATGAATTTAAGACCTAAAGGAATTGAGCTTATTGGCAGCTCAACACCAAGAGCTCCTCTGTCAAATCAAATCACAATTGGAGAATTATATCCCTCGCCAAAAAAAGAAAAGGTTATTACAAATATTTTAGGAAAGACAAATAAAGTTGTTGAGGTTAAAGCTCTTATTGCAGGGGGAGGAATCGCAGGCAGTTCATTGTTTAGATTTTTAGCAGAAGAAGGATATAAACCGATATTGTTAAACTATGGCTTTGGTTCCTCATGGAGAAATATTGCAGGAGGAAGGCCTGTATTTAGTCTTCCCGAGCTTACAGATATTGCTAGGCATAATCTGGAGTTGTTTAAGGAATTGCAAAGCAAAGGTGATATAGATTTCCGATTAATAAATTATGTTACGTTCGCTCATGACGAGCAAATGTATAAGGCCCTCCAGGATTCGATGTCGTGGCAAAAAGCGGTTATGCTAAAACCGGAGCAATTTAAGAATGAAATCTCTCCATATTTTAATACAGCAAACAAAAATTATATAGCTGCATTAAAAACAAGTGAATGCTGGCAGGCTACTCCCGGAAAAGTTATTGATGTGCTAAGAAAAATTGGCGTTAATAACGGTGGACTTGTTCTAGAAGATAGCGAATTGATTGACGTTAGGAAAGAAGACGATATTTATAAAGCTATTGTTAAAATTCATGGTGGTGAATATGTTGAATATCACACATCTGTTTTTATAAATGCTCTTGGTGACGAGGGAAATAAGTTTGCTCATATGCTTGGTATAGAAACAGGTTTATTCCCTGTAAAACACCAGGCGTTTATAACAAGAAGATTACCAATGCTTGGAGTTAAAGGCAATCCTCTTGATATGCTTATCGACAGAAGAAACTACAAAGGATTTACCGCTGTTTATGGACAGCAGCTTGGAAATACCGGGCAGATAATTGGTTGCGCTTCTCCTGCAATAGAGCCCCTTGAAACAGACAAAGACTTAAAGATAAATTCAAAAGATTTTGCTGAAATTGTTTCAGAAATTTTTACAGACTGGATACCTGAAATATCAGCAGTCGGATTTCAGGCACTTTGGACAGGGTATTATATTGAACCAAAAATGATAATTGATGTTGAAAAAGGTTTGTTTTTAGGTTTGAGAGGACAAGGGTTTATGCTGGCTCAATATCTTGCAAAGCTTTATGTACAAGATCTTTGTGGAAAAGAAGTGCCCGAATATTTTAAGCGCCTAAAATTAGGTGAAGATGCCCTTCTTGAGAAGGCGTTTAAATAAAAACCAATAATGTTTTTGTTTTAAAGAATTAATTGTAATTTTGCACCCTTAAATAATCTGATAGTACTTTGGCGGCATTGAAGGAGTTTCAGATAGCTTATGTTGGACTTTCCCTTGGGAAGCATGAGTTTTCTTATAAGATAAATGAGAAGTTTTTTTCTTGTTTTGATGAGAGCGAAGTTAAATCAGGCAATGTAAAATGTGCCCTTTTATTGGAAAAGAAAAGCGATATGCTTATTCTGGATTTTTCTATTAAGGGCTATGTTGATTTAGAATGTGATCTTTGTCTTGATGATTTTCCTCAGGATATTATCATAGACAGTAAATTGATCTTTAAATTTGGAGAATTTTATCTTGAGCAATCGGATGAAATAATTGTTATTCCGACAACTCAGGCTGAAATTAATGTTGCTCAATATATTTACGAGTTCATTCATCTTGCGTTACCGGCCAAACGTGTTCATCCCGGAGGGCTTGGAGATAGAATGAACTGCGACAAAGAGGTTATTAAGAGGCTGGAAAACTTGTCTCATTCAAAAAGCAATAAAAAAAAGAAAACTCAGACCGACTCAAGATGGGAAGAGTTGAAGAAGCTGAAATTTGATTAAAACACATATTAAACGTTTAATTTTTAATTATTATGGCACATCCTAAAAGTAAAATTTCGAAGCAGCGTAAAAACAAAAGAAGAACTCATTATAAAGCTACTGAACCTGCTATTTCTGCATGTTCAAACTGTGGTTCTTACAAACTGATGCACAGAGTTTGTCCTGAGTGCGGTTATTATCGCGGACAGGTTGCTATTGAAAAAGCAGCTACTGCATAACACTTAAGAAATCAGTATAATTTAAATTCTTTGCTATGAAAATCGGCCTAGATGTTATGGGTGGTGATTTTGCCCCGGCAGCAACAGTGGGTGGCGCAATATTAGCCCAAAAAGAAATTTCCAATGGCGATAAAATTGTTCTAATTGGGAATGAAAAAGCAATTCTAGACGAACTTGAAAAGCAAGGTGGGAAAGCTGAAGATTTTGAAATAATTCATGCTTCAGAAATAATTGAAATGGGAGATTCTCCTATAAAGGCATTTACAAATAAACCTGATTCAAGTATAGCAAAAGGGTTTAAACTTTTAAAAAAAGGAGAAATAGACTCTTTCTCCAGTGCAGGAAATACCGGAGCAATGGTTGTTGGGTCTATTTATAGCATAAATCCTATCCCCGGAATTATAAGACCTGCAACTACATCTATTCTTCCCAAAGAAGATGGCGGAGCCGGAGTTCTTATAGATGTGGGAACTAATCCCGACAGCAAACCTGACGTTTTATACCAATTTGGCGTTCTTGGAAGCATTTATGCCGAATCTGTTTATAAAATTCCTAATCCTAAGGTTGGTTTGCTTAATATCGGCAGCGAAGAAGAAAAAGGTAGCCTTCTTTGTCAGTCAGCCTATCGCTTAATGAAAGATTCCAAAGACTTTAATTTTATTGGAAATGTTGAAAGTCGTGATCTTTTCAAACCCGACAAAGTTGATGTTGTTGTATGTGATGGTTTTGTCGGTAATATCGTTTTAAAACAGATAGAAGCAATGTATAGATTGCTTATGAAAAGAAACCTTACAGATGAGTTTATAAACAGATTTAATTATGAACTTTATGGGGGAACTCCTATTTTAGGTATAAACTCAACTGTATTGATTGGACATGGTATTTCAAATAATGTTGCAATCAAAAACATGTTAATACTTTCTAAAGATGTTTTCAATGCAAAGATTAATAATAAAATTTCTGATGCACTCAGCAAATTTAATGCTTTGAAAATTAATAACGGAGACACTGAATAGTTTTTTAATATAATCATATTGTAATGACAAAAATAAGAGCAGCAATTACTGGTATTGAAGTATTTGTTCCAGACTATATTTTAACAAACAAGGAACTTGAAAAAATGGTTGATACTACAGACGAGTGGATTATGACTCGCACGGGTATCAAAGAAAGACATATCCTTAAAGGTGAAGGCAAAGGCACTTCAGACATGGGAGCTGAAGCGGTTAAAGCTCTGCTGAAAAAGAAAAATATTGATCCTTCAGAAATTGATTTAGTAATATGCGCAACTGTTACCGGCGACATGCAATTTCCGGCCACAGCAAATATTATTAGTGATAAAGCCGGAATTAAAAATGCTTTTAGCTATGATTTAAATGCTGCTTGCTCAGGATTTATTTATGCTCTTGTAACAGCATCAAATTTTATTGCATCCGGTAAATACAAAAAAGCCATTGTTATAGGTGGAGATAAAATGTCATCAATTGTTGACTATCAAGACAGACAAACCTGTGTTATATTTGGCGACGCTGCAGGAGCAGTTCTCCTAGAGCCAACTACAGAGGAATTTGGAATAATGGATCATGCTTTTGAAACTGATGGATCCGGCAGAATTCACTTGCATCAAAAAGCCGGAGGTTCTGTTAAACCTGCATCTCACGAAACTGTCGATGCCCGCGAACATTATATCTATCAAGAAGGACAGGCGGTATTCAAATTTGCTGTTACAAAAATGGGTGAGATTTCTCTAAAAGTGATGCAGCAAAACAATTTGAAATCTGAAGAGATATCTTACCTTATCGCGCATCAAGCAAATCTTAGAATTATTGAAGCAGCTGCGAAAAGAACCGGATTGCCAATGGAGAAAGCAATTATAAATATCGAGAGATACGGCAACACAACTAATGCTACTATCCCTTTGTGTATTTGGGAAAATGAATCTAAGTTTAAAAAAGGTGATAATATTATCCTAACAGCATTTGGTGGTGGATTTACCTGGGGTGCAATATGGCTGAAATGGGCATACTAGATGTGAAGATTTAAAGATTGAAGAATTATAAGATTAAGGGAGGCGGTGCTTCCCTTTTTTATTCCCGGGCTTTGCTGTCAATCATTATTGTTACCGGACCATCGTTTATTAACTCAACATCCATCATTGCTCCAAACACACCAGTCGAAACATTCAATCTTGTTTCATTTTTTAGATATTCTACAAACTTTTCATATAACGGGATAGCTGTTTCAGGGCGAGCAGCTTTTATATAGCTGGGTCTGTTTCCTTTTTTTGTGCTGGCATGTAAGGTAAACTGGCTAACCACCAATATTTTGCCGTTTATATCGCAAACAGACAAATTCATTATACCTTCAGAATCATCAAAAATTCTGAGCTTTGATATTTTGCCAATAAGCCATTCAATGTCATCTTTTGTGTCGGCATCTTCAATGCCGAGTAGAATCAGCATCCCATGGCCAATCTCAGAATATTTCTTCCCATCAATAGTAACCGATGCTCTTTTTACTCTTTGAATTAATGCTCTCATATGTAAGTTGTAAGTCGTAAGTCAGCAGTAAGCAAATCTAAATATACCCGATACCTGACACCAGATACCCGACACCCAAATTACCCTCTATTATCATCACCATAAAGCATGCTGATATAACTGGAGTATCTGGAAAGGCTTATATTCCCTTTTTCAAGTTCTTCAATAACCTTGCATCCTGGCTCATGGTCGTGGGTGCAATTATCAAACCTGCATTCATTAAATAATGCTCTCATTTCCGGAAAATAATGTGCAACTTCCCATGGCTCAACATCAGAAAGTCCAAATTCCTTTATTCCCGGAGTGTCTATTATAAAGCCCCCGTTTGACAAAACAAACATTTCAGCAAAAGTTGTAGTATGTTTTCCTTTAAAATGAGCAAGGCTTATATCACCGGTTTTTAAATTCAATCTCGGCTCAATTGTATTGATAAGTGTAGATTTTCCAACGCCTGAATGCCCCGCCAATAAGGAAGTCTTATCATTTAATAAACTGCTGAAATCATCAAGTTTTGTTTTTTCAAGAGCAGAAACCAAATAACACTTATATCCAATGGGTTCGTATATACTCTTTAATTCATTGAATTTCTCAATTTCTTCGTCTCCATAAAGGTCACTTTTGTTAAATACAATTACAGATGGAATCGAATATGCTTCTGCTGTTGCAAGAAATCTATCAATAAACCCTGTTGTGGTTCGAGGCAAGGCGATTGTGGCTATAAGGACAGCTTGATCAATATTTGCAGCTATTACATGTGCTTGTTTTGAGAGCTTGATAGATTTCCTGACAATATAATTTTTTCTGTCGTGAATATTTATTATAATGCCCGTTTTGTCAGAACCTATTGTATAATCAACAACATCCCCAACAGCGATTGGATTGGTAAATTTGGTTGCTTTAAATTTAAATTTTCCTCTAAGCTTGCATTGAGTAACAATCAGCGAAACATTTTGCATTACAGAATACCAGCTTCCGGTCGATTTTATAACAATTCCAGTCAATGTTTATTTATATTTTGATTTTGCATAAAATTAAGAAAAATATTGGGAAAAGAATAAGCGTTTATTTTTTTGTAAATTCGCACATTCAAATTAATAATTATGTCAATAATAGTTGAAGCAGTTAGTAAATTATACGGTAAGCAAAAAGCTCTTGACAATGTTTCATTTAATGTAAACAAAGGCGAGGTTGTTGGGTTTCTTGGACCAAATGGTGCAGGAAAATCAACTATGATGAAAATCATAACTTGTTATATCCCGCAGAGCAACGGAATAGTTTCCGTTTGTGGGTTTGATGTTGCAACTCAATCCATGGATGTGAAAAAGAGGGTAGGATATCTTCCTGAGAACAACCCGCTTTATTTCGATATGTATATAAAAGAGTATCTGTCATTTATTGCCGGTGTTCATAAATTGAGAAATTTAACAAAAAGTCGTATAGATTA
The DNA here is from genome assembly GCA_964601515.1 of uncultured Bacteroidales bacterium. Classification (GTDB taxonomy): domain Bacteria; phylum Bacteroidota; class Bacteroidia; order Bacteroidales; family UBA7960; genus PWND01. The sequence goes on from CAZRNU010000015.1 coordinate 9,041, forward strand.
TATTATTGAAAAAACAGGACTCTTGCCTGAAATCAACAAAAAGTTAGGTGTCTTGTCTAAAGGATACCGACAAAGAGTAGGAATAGCCCAAGCCTTAATCCACGATCCCGAAGTAATTATTCTTGACGAACCAACATCAGGGCTTGACCCCAATCAAATTGTTGAAATTAGAAATTTAATTAAAGAAATAGGAAAAAACAAAACAGTTCTACTCTCAACTCATATTATGCAGGAAGTGGAGGCTATGTGCAGTAGAGTGATTATTATAAATAAAGGAAAAATAGTTGCAGATGCTCCTACATCTAAGCTGCAATCAATTTCTTCATTGAAGAAAACAATATTTGTTGAGTTTGAACAAAACATTGATATTAAGGTTTTACAGTCTATTACAGGAGTCAATGATGTTACACAAGACGGCAATAAATACAAAATTTCAACCCAAAGTGAAAAAGATATTCGCTCTGAAATTTTTAAAATCTCATCTGCAAACAATTGGGTAATACTAACAATTGGTGTTGAGGAACAGAGCCTTGAAGACGTCTTTAGAAAGCTTACAAATATTGAGTCTTGATAGTTAACAATTTTAATTAACTTTGCCACGCAATTTTCAAAATAAATAATAAAAAAGTTTTAATAATGAGATATTTATTCACCTCAGAGTCCGTTTCAGAAGGACATCCGGATAAAGTAGCCGACCAAATTTCAGATGCATTACTTGATGAATTTTTGCGTCAAGACCCCGAATCTAAAGTAGCTTGTGAAACACTTTGTACTACAGGTTTAGTTGTTTGCAGTGGTGAAGTTAGAACTAATGGCTATATCGACATTCAAACTGTTGTAAGACAAGTATTAAAAAATATTGGATACACTAAATCTGACTATAAGTTTGAAGCTGATTCATGCGGTATTATTTCAACAATTCACGAACAATCTGCTGACATTAATCAGGGAGTTGTGCGTCAGAAAGAAGAAGATCAAGGTGCAGGAGATCAGGGAATGATGTTTGGATACGCATCTTTGGAAACTGATGAATATATGCCATTATCATTAGATTTGTCACATATTTTATTACAAGAGCTTGCAGCAATCAGAAAAGAAGGCAAAGAGATGACCTATCTTAGACCTGACAGTAAATCTCAGGTTACTGTAGAATATGATGAAAACCATAAGCCGGTAAGAATTAACACAATAGTACTTAGTACTCAGCACGATGATTTTGTAAAGCCATCTAACAACTCTCAGGAGGCCCAGATAGAAGCAGATACCAAAATGCATGTGCAGATTGAAAAAGACATCAGAAATATTTTAATCCCAAGAGCTGTTGCTACTCTCCCGCAACGTCTTCAGGATTTGTTTAAAAACGGATATAGATTACTGGTTAATCCAACAGGAAAGTTCGTTATTGGCGGACCTCACGGTGACACAGGCCTGACCGGAAGAAAAATTATTGTTGATACATACGGCGGAAAAGGAGCTCATGGTGGTGGTGCATTCTCAGGAAAAGACTCTTCTAAGGTTGACCGTTCTGCAGCTTATGCAACCAGACATATTGCTAAAAACATGGTTGCCGCAGGAATAGCAGAGGAGGTTTTGGTACAGGTTGCATACGCAATTGGTGTTGCTGAACCTGTAGGTGTTTTTGTAAATACTTATGGTACAGCTAAGGTAAAACTGTCTGATGCAGAAATTGCTGAAAAGATTAAAAATATTTTCGACTTAAGACCTTACGCTATAGTAAAAAGATTTGGTCTGAAGAACCCTATTTTCCAAAAAACAACTACATACGGACATTTTGGAAGAACTCCACATTTTGAGGATGTTGAAGTTTCTTATAAGGATAAAGATACTTTTGAAAAGACGATAAATGGCAAAGCAAGATACTTCAAAAAAGTTGAGTTCTTTGCGTGGGAAAAGCTAGACTATGTTGATGTTCTGAAAAAAGAATTTGGGATATAACTACCGGTACCCTGTCATAGATATTCGTAATTTCGCACTCAAATCTTGATGCGATGCAATATCTCTTTTGTTTTTGGATTTCGAATTTATTTTTTTAGAATTTTTTTCGTTTTTCGAAATTCGTTTTTCGAAATTCTATTTGCTCCTTGCTCTCTTGAATACAATATTATAGAAAGCCTTCCAGAAATATCTGAAATCAGTAACAATCGGGTTTTTGAGATACGACTCTAAGTATCTTTTTTCAGATTCTACTATTGCGTCAATACCTTTTGGCAAATCTGCATAATATGGAGGTATTAGGCCCGGCCTGAATTTATGTCTGAACTTTAAAAAATCAGGCGGATACAGTGTTTGGTATTGCTTGCTTAGAGGTCTAACTCCGACTATCTTTATATCTCCCTTAAAAACATTTAAAAGCATTGGCAATTCATCAATCCAAAGAGCTCTAAATACTTTTCCTATTCCTGATATTCTAAAATCATCCTTGAATTTCCCTCCCGGATCAAGTTTGTTTTTTTCATATACATAAGGTTGAAGAAACTCGGAAAACGGATACATAGTTCTCATTTTGTAAACATATATTGTTTTGCCATTTTTACCTGTTCTTTTCATTTTGAAAACCACGCCGTAAGATGCATTGTGAACAGGAATTGGCTTAGAGATTTTCTTAGCAACAAAGAAAAACATCCCGCAAACAATCTTTTCTTCCACAATTGAAAACCCGGTGCTATACAACCTTCCAAGTGTTTCAGCCCTGCTTAAAATTCTATTTCTACCGCCGGTAAGACCAAAATATATTTGCTTTGTTATAGGAAGTTTTGGAATTACTCTTTTAAAAACAAAATCCATAAAAATGTAGATTCTGTTTAAAACCCATGGAAACTTTCTCAATAAACGTTTCCTTCTGAGTTCTAATGTTTCGCAACACCCAATGTATAAACCATTAATTGGGAGCTTTTCATTTACAGCAACGAAAAATTTATTTAAACGCCTGATGTCATTGATGCGCTTAATGTTAACAATGTTTTTGGTTTCTTCTGCTCTTAGTGTTTCAATATTAAACTGTGTGGAGGTAGCGATGAGTTTATTAGAAGAATCATTCAGGTTAACAAATTCCGAAACAAATTTTTGAATACCCCTGTCAAAAGAAAGAATACCTTTGTCTTTCTTTTTTTTCTTTACAGAATTATTTGCTGTATTCTGCAGCTCTTCTTTCTTTTTTATAGAAGCTTCCACAAAAGAAGTTATTTGATATATCAAAATTAAGCATTTGTGTATAGTTGTTATACAGTATAATACTTAATTAGTTACAACCAAAATGGATTTAGATGACGAAAAACGTATAGCTACTTATGACTAATTTCCTTAACAAAAGTCGGAGGAATATTTAATTGTATTGAAGTATTAATGTTTTCAAGCCTGATGACAACTGTTTTTTTGCCCCTGTATGATAACAACTCTCCAATAATCCCCTTCATTGGTCCAAATAAAATTTCGACTTTTTTCCCTTCCGGAATTACTTCTTCTGTAACTCCTGCCTCAATTTTTTCCTGTATAATTATCTTTAACACAGCTATTTGGCTATCAGGAATTGGCACTGGCTTGCCTTCAAAGCCGATAATTTTCACTATTCCGGGTGTGCTTAGAATATCATAATAATTTGACAGATCAGTCTTTATAAAGATATAAGAGTTTATCAGAGGTATTTCAACCCATTTTTTTCTGTCGCTCCACTGCTTGAGTGTTTTCTGAAGTGGTAAAAAAAACTCTATGCCTTTTTTTGATAAATGTCCGGCGGTTTTCTTCTCACTTCTGGGTTTTGTATGAATAGCATACCACTTAGGCGTTTGCATTACAGGTGTTTTTTGCAAATTTAATATAAAAACATTTAAGCCGTACTTTCAGCAAAATATAGCATTCTTTTCTAAATTCATATATAACTATGCAAAACGATAGTTTATTCATTGTTTTGTTAAAACAATTTTCAAAAAATTCCGTATAAAAATCCAACAAAAAACATCAATAATTCAATCTATTTAGAAAGAATGAGTAAATTTGTTACTCAACTTTGTTTATGCTTCAAACTCTTATAACATCTAAAACCAGAATAAGGTTGCTGCTTAAATTTTTCTTAAACAGCAAGAACACCTCGTGGTTGCGCGATCTTGAATCTGAGTTTGGCGAGTCAACCAACTCAATACGAGTAGAACTTAACAGACTCGAAGAAGCCGGCATGCTTCAGACGAAAGCATCAGGCAATAAAAAACTATATTCCGCAAATACAAAACATCCTCTATTTAAAGACATTCATAATCTGTTGCTAAAGCATACCGGAATAGATCATGTAGTTGAAAGGGTAGTTGCCAAGCTTGGTAATTTGGAAATCGCATATCTAACAGGGTCGTTTGCAAAAGGTCTGGACGGACCTTTTATTGATGTTGTACTAGTTGGGAATGGTGTTGATAAAGTTTATCTGCTAAAGCTTATTGAAAAGGCGGAATCACTTATAAATAGAAAGATAAGATATGTAATAGTTTCTTCCGAAGAAAAGGAAGAATGCTTAAAGAATAGTCCCGAAGCATTTTTGCTTTGGGAAAACACAAAATAAATTAGGCAAAACCGCCTGAAACTATTGAAAATAAAAACACCTGGTCATTCTCAACAGTGGGAGTGACGGGGCGAAGCTGTGGATTGAGGCTAAGGTTGAGGTTAAGGTTTAGAGTATATGAAGTATAATAGTTTTTCTGATATGCCGGTTTGGAAAAAGGCACATGACTTATCAGTTGAAGTTTTTGATATTTCTATACCCCTACCTAAATCTGAAGACTATGGATTAAAAAGCCAAATTAGAAGGTCTGCAAATAGTGTTTCTGCGAATATTGCAGAAGCGTTTGGAAGAAATACAAACAAAGATAAGGCAAGTTTCTATATAAATGCTCGTGGGTCAGCATATGAAACTCAAAGTCACTTGCTATATGGATATAAGGTTGGTTATTGTAAAAAAGAATCAATTCAAAGCCTTATAGATGATTATAAGAAATTAATTCACGAGTTGAATAAAATAATAAAAACGCTTAAAGAATAAGGATAAGACAAGGGCTAAAGCTCCCTTAACCTTAACCTCAACCTCAACCTCAACCTCAACCTCAACCTCAACCTATGACTCAATCATTAATCACCGGCGCCGACGGCTTCATCGGCTCACACCTTACAGAGCTTCTTTTAGCCAAAGGATATAAAGTAAGAGCATTATCGTTTTATAACTCTTTTAACTATTGGGGTTGGCTGGAGGATGTTCCTGCGCATAAGAATCTTGAAATTGTGACAGGAGATATACGCGATCCGCACTTTGTGAAGCACATAATGCAGGGTGTTGATATTGTATTTCATTTGGCGGCTTTGATAGCAATTCCCTATTCTTATCACGCACCCGACAGCTATGTTGACACAAACATTAAAGGAACGCTAAATATTTGTCAGGCAGCCAAAGAATTGGGCGGAATAAGAGTCTTGAATACATCAACATCTGAGGTATATGGCACTGCACAATATGTTCCAATAGACGAAAAGCATCCAAAGCAACCACAATCGCCATATTCAGCAACTAAAATTGGAGCAGACGCTATTGCTATGAGTTTTTATAATGCATTTAACCTACCGCTTACTACAGTAAGGCCATTCAATACTTTTGGACCCAGACAATCTGCCAGGGCAATTATACCTACAATAATTACACAGATTGCTTCCGGTATGAAGGAAATAAAACTAGGCGATACTACTCCAACAAGAGATTTCAACTATGTAAAAGATACTTGCGAAGGATTTTTGGCAATAGCAAAATCGGAAAAAACTATTGGGAGAGAAATAAACATAGCATCAAATTTTGAAATATCCATTGCAGATATTCTCGCTATGATTAAAGACATTATGAAAAGCGATGTAAATTTCATAACCGACGAGCAAAGAATCAGACCAGAAAAATCAGAAGTGTTCAGGTTGTGGGGCGACAATAAGTTGATAAATGAACTTACCGGCTGGAAACCAAAGAATGATTTCCCAAAAGGGCTTGAAGAAACAATTAATTGGTTTAAAAACCCCGATAATTTAAGGAAATACAAGGCAGGATTGTATAATGTTTAATAAATTTCATAAGAAAATTATAGGAGGTGAACATCCTCTAAATCCTTGGACTTTCTTATCAAAGTCAAAGCACAGTTTTAATAACATTGTAAAGGATTTTAAAAACAATTTTAATGTTGAAATTACATTTGGTGCATATTATTCATTGCTGGCAATTATTGATGATTTAAAGAAACGCAATGGAAGTGATTTTTGCGTTTTGTTGCCATCTTTTCTGTGTCCAAGCATGCTCATCCCATTTAAAAAAAGAAATGTCACTTACAAGTTTTACAAGATTGATGAAAACCTTTTTATTAATGAAGAAGACATCTTAAGCAGACTAGACCAAAAAGTAAGGGCTATATTGTTTATTGATTATTTTGGCAAAAATCAGATCTCTGAAAAAACCAACCTTCTAAGAATAATTCATGAAAAAGAGATTAAAATAATTCAAGATTCCGTTCAATGTATTAATTTCAACACTGAAGACATTTACGGAGATTACGCATATAATAGTTTTAGAAAATTTCTGCCAATAGAAGGGAGTCTGCTTGTTACAAAGCATAAATTGGACATTAATCTAAGTAAACCATCAAAAAAATACAGGTTTTATAAAAGAATAGGACTAATCCTTAGGCATTACCATCTTAAATATGGGATTTTTAGAAGCTCTTTATTCCTTAATTTGTTTTTAAAGGCAGAAAGATATTATTACAGTGACAAAATATGGAAAATGCCAAAACTCAACAGAATTTTTCTTAATAAAATTGATTTTGAGGCTTTTGCAGGTAATCAGAAAAAGTTCTTCTCTATTCTATTCCGGGAATATAGCGCAATAATGCCAAAGTTATTACAAACAAATGATTACACGCCTTATGGATTTGTTGTTAAAATCCCACACAGAGATTTGACAAGGAATAACTTAATATCTCAAAATGTTTTTCCGCCAATTCATTGGATTCAATCACCTGAAATTAATGAAACTATGTTTCCGGAAAGCATTGCTCTTTCAAAGCAAATTCTCACAATACCACTGCTAAGAATGAATGAGCATAAACTTGAATATCTTATTAGTCAACTTAAAAAACACATAAAAAATGAAAGTATATCTTAGAGCATTCGAGCTAGGCGACTATGTTCAACTGCATAAATGGCGTACCGACGAAGAGATAAACAAATATCTGGGTGGCAATATGTTTTTAATCTCAAGCGAAAGAGAAAAAAAGTTTGTAGAGAATAAAATCTTTGACGATTCAAAAGAACTGTATTTTGCGATTTGCGATTCTGAGAATGATAAATTTATAGGAATCTCAATGATTAAAGATATAGATTTAAGAAACCAAAAAGCAGAATGGGCAGGTACTTTAATAGGGGAGAAAGAATATATTGGGAAAGGCTATGGCAAAGAAGCTTCAGCCATGATGCTAAGGTATTTGTTTGATCAGTACCCAATTCACAAATGTTACGGATATTGCCTTGAAGAACACCCATCAACTGCTAAAATGCTTCTCTCACTGGGGTTTAAGCAAGATGGCATTTTAAGAGATGATGTTTATAAAAACGGAGAATTTAAGAACAAACTATTATTTTCAATTCTAAGGTCTGAAATTAATGGAAAGTTTTAATGTTTATACATTAAACGAAGCTAACGACTGGAGGTCTTGGTTTAATAAGCTTCCTCATGAATATAAAGACGCTTACTACACGCCTGAGTACTATTCAGCATATAATAGCATAGAAAATTCAAATACAATCTGCATTGTTTATCAAAAGAATGATATGTTTGCTATGTACCCATTTTTAAAGGGTTGCATTAACGAGCTGGGATATAGCCTTAATGACAAGTATTATGATATACAGGGAGCATATGGATATAATGGTGTAGTTGCTAACACTGTTGACATTAGCTTTTTAACATCATTTAAAAACATCTTTTTAGAATGGTGCAATAAAGAAAACATTGTTGCAGAGTTTGTTAGATTTAATCCAGTATCAAACAACTACAATCTTTCTTTGTGGCTGGAGCCGGTGTTTTTGTTGGATAATGTTTTAATACCGCTTAATAGTTATGATGAAGTCTGGAAAACTTGTTTCCACAAGAAAGTAAGAGAGGCTGTAAGAAAATCAAACCGTCAGGGACTAAAATATGTAAGTTATGACGGGAACATTACTACTGATGATTATTTTAATGAGTTTGTAAACATATACTATCACATGCTTGATAGAAACAAAGCAGATAAAAGTTATTACTTCTCTCCCGAATTCTTTGAGCAATTAAAAAACGAATTGCCGGCAAAAACTTTGTTTTCATTTGCATTACTTGAAGGAATGCCAATCTCAACAGAACTTATTTTAATTGGGGATGTAAATGCATACGCATTTCTTGGAGGCACTTTATCTGATTATTACTCATACAGCCCAAACACCTACATACAGGATGAAATTGTGAAAGACTTAATTAGTAGAGGAATTAAATTCTATAATCGTGGAGGCGGACTAACAAACGAGGATGCGGTATATTATTTTAAAAAAAGCTTTAGCATCGCTTATGATTCTAAGTTTTTTATTGGGAAGAAGATTCATAATCAAAAAATATATGATGAAATAACAAATCAATGGCAAAACAAAGGTGGCCAAAATGTTGAAAAATACTCATCAAGAGTACTAAAATACAGATATTAGGATGAAACGAGTTATAATAATTGCTGAAGCCGGTGTAAATCACAATGGCGATATAAATAAAGCGAAGCAACTTATTGATGTTGCAGCAGAAGCAGGCGCAGATTATGTCAAGTTTCAAACTTTTATTACTGAGTTATTAATAGAAGAAGGAACTCCTCTTGCTGAATATCAAAAAGGAAAAGAACAAATAGGCTCTTCTCAGTTTGAAATGGCAAAAAAACTTGAATTGTCTTTCTCAGATTTTGTTGAATTAAAAAAACATGCTGATTCAGTTGGAATAGGATTTCTTACTACTGTAGCAGATTTCATTAGTCTCGAATGGCTGGAAGAATTGAATACGGATTTTATTAAAATAGCATCAGGCGACATAACAAACATTTTATTTCTTAGAAAAGCTGCCTCAAAAAAGAAGCATATGATTATTTCTACCGGTATGGCAAATATGAATGAGGTAAAGAAAGCTGTTAATGTTGTAATTCAGCAGGGATTGACAAAAGAAAACATTTATATTCTTCATTGTAATACAGAATACCCTACTCCAATGGAAGATGTTAATTTGAAAGCAATGCAAACTATTGCTAGTGAACTGGGTGTAAAAGTCGGATATTCCGACCATACTCTGGGAATCGAAATTCCAATAGCTGCTGTAGCAATGGGTGCGGAAATTATTGAAAAACACTTCACTTTAGACAAGACATTACCCGGACCGGATCATGCTAGTTCTCTCAATCCGGATGAATTGAAGGAAATGGTTTTAGCTATAAGAAATGTAGAAAAAGCATTGTCTGGCAGTGGTATTAAAGAACCATCAAAATCAGAGTCAAAAAACAAAGTAGTTGTTAGAAAAAGCATATACTCATCAAGAGAGATTATGGAAGGTGAGATAATTACTGATGATTGCCTGGTTGTTAAGAGACCGGGCGATGGAATTCCGGATTCTGACGTAGACACCGTGATTGGTAAATCTGCAAAACATAAAATTCACAAAGGGAAAAAACTGAATTATTCAGACTTAAAATGATTAGAATAGGAGTTTTAACTAGTTCCAGATCTGATTACACTGCTTATATTCCACTGCTTAATGCATTGTTTGCAGATAAAGAAATCCAGTGTGAAATTATTGCATTCGGATTTCATTTTTCTGAAAAACATGGATTTTCTATTTCAGAGATTGAAAAAGATGGTTTTTTTGTAATGCATAAAATTCTTTTAGAGCAAAGGGATGATAATGAAGAGGCTATCTCTAAATATGCTGCAGAAACTAGTCTTGCCTTTTCTTCTTTCTGGGCAAAACACAAATCTTGTTTTGATTTTGTTTTTTGTATTGGCGACAGATATGAAATGCACTCTGCAGTTATTTCCGGAATCCCTTTTGGGATAAGGTTTGCGCATTTATATGGTGGAGATAAAACACTTGGAGCATTCGACGATTTTTATAGAAACTCAATGAGCTGTGCTTCTGATTTACATTTTACTTCAACTGACGCTTGTCGCAATAGAGTGATTGAGCTAACAACTAATCCCGACAAAGTATTTGTTATTGGTCTTTTGCACTCTGTTTATTTAAAACAGATAGAACTTTTAGCAATTCATGTCTTTTATAAAAAGTGGGATATAGACCTCTCTAAAAGGTCAATTTTAATTTCTTTTCACCCTGAAACAATAAACCCGGAAAAGAACTTCGAATATATTAATGAGCTTGAAAAAGTAATTAATGAATTGCAGAATCAATTTCAACTTATAATTACAATGCCTAATGCTGATACTTTTGGGTCGTTATATCGCAAACTATTTCAAAAAAAACAGTCGGAAACCCCTCATAAAATTTTTATTGTAGAAAACTTTGGCGTCCAATCATTCTACACATGCTTAAAGCATTCATTGCTTTTATTAGGGAATACTTCCAGCGGCATTTCAGAGGCTCCTTCTTTTGGAAAATATTTTATAAACGTTGGAAGCAGACAACAAGGCAGACAACTTGGTAAAAATGTTATATCATGCGGTTTTAAGGGCAATCAGATTCTTGATGCTGTTAGAGAAGGGTTACTTCTAGGTGAGTATAAAGGAGATAACATTTATTACAAAGAAAACGCAGTTGAAATTATTATAAATGCCATAAAATCTTACAAAAGTGAATAATTACAAAAGACATTTAATTCCCAAAGGGTCTTCAATCAGACAGGCTTTAAATGAACTTAATAAGCTTGGTGCAGATGCCATCCTCTTTATTGTTGACAGTGAAACTACACTGGTAGGCTCTCTCACAGACGGAGATGTTAGAAGAGGCCTTCTTAACGGCTATGGAATTGACAATAAAGTTGAGGATATAATTCAGAAAAACCCCAAGTTTATAAGAAAAGGCGAACACAACATCAAAAAGGTTATCGAGTATCGGGAAAATAACTTCAGAATTATTCCTATTCTTGATAAAAATGACAGGGTTGTAAACATTATTAATTTCAGGGAAGTTAAATCTTACTTGCCAATTGATGTGGTTATAATGGCCGGAGGCAAAGGCGAAAGGCTTAAGCCTCTTACCGACAACACACCAAAGCCATTGCTAAAAGTAGGTGAAAAGCCTATAATTGACCATGTGATGGAAAGACTTGCATTGTATGGCATTGACGATTTCTGGATAACAGTAAAATATCTTGGAGAACAAATTGAACAGCATCTGGGTGATGGTTCTCAAAGTAATGTTGTCATAAAGTATGTTTATGAAAAAGAAGCAAGCGGAACAATAGGTTCAGTATCCAAAATAAATGATTTTGAGCACGATTATGTTATTGTTCATAATAGCGACCTTCTTACAAATATTGATTATGAGCACTTATTTCTGGATTTTATTGAAAAAGATGCCGACTTTTCTGTTGTTACAATTCCATATCATGTAAATATTCCTTACGCTGTGCTGGAAACCGGCAACGGCCATGTTTTAAGTTTAAAGGAAAAGCCCACTTATACATACTATTCCAATGGTGGAATTTATCTTATGAAAAAAGAAATTATCTCTATGATTCCAAAGAATGGGTTTTATAATACAACTGACTTAATGGAAGAACTAATAAAACAAGGGAGGAAAGTTGTTTCTTATCCTTTAAATGGATTTTGGTTTGATATAGGGCGTCCTGAAGATCTCGAAAAAGCAGTGCAATACATCACACTTTTAAAATCAAATAAATGATAAAACCTCTTGTTATTATACCTGCTCGCGGAGGATCAAAAGGTATTCCGGGTAAAAACATTAAGAATCTTGGAGGTAAGCCGTTAATAAATTACACAATTGAGGCGGCAAGAGAAGTATTTAGCGATGATGTAATTTGCGTATCAACAGATAGTGTTGAAATAGTTGAAGTGGTTGAAAAAACCGGACTCAAAGTTCCGTTCATCAGACCTAACGAATTAGCAACCGACAATGCAGGCACATATGAAGTGCTGCTGCATGCTCTGGAATTCTACGAAAGTAAAGGATATACTCCTGATACAATTATTCTTTTACAACCAACATCACCATTTAGAACGAGCATACACATTACAGAGGCATTAGAATTATACAACAATAATACCGATTTGCTTGTTTCTGTTATGGAAACAAAATCAAACCCTTATTATGTTCTTTACGAGGAAGATGAAAACGGATTTTTACAAAAATCCAAATCATCTGACATTACAAGAAGGCAGGATTTACCGGCGGTTTATGAAGTTAATGGTGCTGTTTACATTATAAGATGTTCAGTTTTAAAGCAAAAAAATCTGCATCTTTTTGAGAGAAAAACAAAATATGTAATGCCACAAATTAATTCTATCGACATTGATGATGAACTTGATTGGTTGATTGCCGAAACAATTATTTCTAAAAAACTTGTTTACTAATAAATGACATCACCTGTTTCTAAAATTAAAGAGCTACTAAAGAATAAACTTCTTAGAACCGGTGGCATTTATACGCTTTCTTCTATGTTTAAAAGCGTTGTAACGATGATTACCGGATTAATAATGATTAAGTGGCTGGATCCAAAAGAAATTGGGATGTGGCAGGCCATTGCCATTATTCAGGCGTATTTGCCGTTTGCACAACTGGGAGTTCAGAGCGGTCTAAATAGGGAGTTGCCGGTACTGCTTGGCAAAGGAGAAACTGAAACCGCATATAACAATATTTCGACTGCAAAAAGCTATGCTCTGTTTATAATGTTATTGTTTTTTGTAATAACAACAGTTTCAATGTTGGTTTTAGTATTACTTGGAAAAAGTTCTTCTCTAATTTTGGGAGTATTAACAATCGGAATTATTGCTATAAGCCGAACGTATCAAAACCATCTTGCTGTTACATTTAGGTCGGCAAATGCCTTTAACAAGCTTGCAAAAGTTCACTTTTTCTATGCACTACTCTTAATTGCATTAATGTGGTTTATATATGAATACAAGTATTATGGAATTTTGATTTATCAATCTGCTTCTTTTATCGGACTGGCTATTATGACTCATTTCGCCAGACCATATAAATTTGTTAAACCAAAATTCTATTTAGAAAAATTCAAAAAGCTTCTGAAAACAGGACTTATAATGGTAAGCTTGATTCAACTCAACTCTATGGCTACAAGTATTCCAAAACTGATTATACTGAAGTTGAAAGGAATTGCCATGCTTGGACTATACAGCCCGGCTATTGCAATACAAAGTATGTTTATGCTTTTACCGGCATCTCTTGCTCAGTTTTTTCACCCTCAGATGGGATATAAATACGGACAAACCGGTAATGCTAAAGACCTTTGGCCATACTCATGGAAGTTGTATCTTTTTCTGTTTGCTGCCGGAATTCCAATAGCTGTAATGATTTGGTTTCTAACTCCTTTTTTATTAAATGAATTTTTCCCAAATTACTTAGAGTCGCTATGGCCAATGAGGATAATGGCTGTTGCATTCATCTTTGCAGGAACATACACTGTTCATGGAGTTTTATATAGCATTAAAGCATTTAAATATGCATATTTTTATGCCTTTGCCGAGTTGTTTCTTTATATTTTAATTCCGGGGTCATTTGCTTATTTTGGAAAGAATATTCTTGTAGATGTAACTATCGGACTACTAATTTCCAAATCAGTATTGTCTGTTATAAATCTTGTTTTGATAAGACATGTTTTATTTTTGCCCAAATACAATCATAATACAACTGCAATAAAACATAATGAATAAAGCTGTTTCAAGAAATCTCTTTGTAGTGGGCAATGCAACTCAGCTTTTGATCGCAGAAGAGGCAAAGGCAAACTACATAAAAGACAATACCGCCAGTAACGATGTTTTGATTATTGCTCAGGATGTAAGAGTGATTAAGCAAGTTAGGCTGGTATTAGATATTAATAAATGGAACAGCATATTCTGGGCAAAGTCATATTCATTACCTGCCGAAAATATTATTAGAAGTTTTAAGGCGTTTAGAAAATTGTTGGATTATAAGACAAAAAATAATATAATAAAAAGATGTGAGGTGTTTTTAAATACGTACGGAAGTTTTGACAGGCTTTTTATTGGAAATCTGTTCCTCCCTGTTTATAATGAAATAGTGGCAGCAGCCCAATGCAGTAACATTACTATATTTGACGAAGGAGCCCGAACTATAGCATTATTTGAAAAACTTCATAACAACGACAAACAATTTACACTTTCGCAAATTATTGCTGAAAAAGAGATAGATTTTTTCACCTGTTATTATAATTATAGCAAAGCTCTTTCATACAAGATTGTTCCCAATAAAATGATCTACATAAATAGCATTTTTAATAGCGAAAGACCGGCAAGTAATGAAGTTTGGTTTCTCGGTATGCCAATTTATTCAAAAAACGGGCTAATAAGCAAAAAAGAGTATTTGGAATTAATTAAGAAAATCAGCAGTACGTATTGCAATAAAAAGTTTATTTATATTGCTCATCGCAAAGAATCCATAAAAGAATTAAAAGGGGTATCTGATTTTGCCGAAGTAAGAAAAAGCACACTTCCTGTAGAATTGTTGATATTAAACAATAACACCTACCCGTTTATTGTTTGCTCTTTCTATTCAAGCGCATTGGTTTTTATTAATGAAGCTTTTTCATCGTTTATTAAAGTTGAAGCATTCAGGTTAAACGCTGTAACTATCGAATATGCCGAACTTCTCAATAATCTATACACATTCTTTGAAAATTCCGGAATTACTGTTAGAAATACAACGAAATTAGAGTCCTAAGATGTTATTTAACTCCATAGATTTTGCGATATTTCTGCCTATAGTTTTTATTCTCTATTGGTTTGTTTTTGGGAAGAACATAAAATTTCAAAATATCTTTATTGTTCTGGCAAGCTATTTCTTTTACGGTTGTTGGGATTGGCGGTTTCTATCACTAATTATTTTTAGCACCTTGATTGACTATGTTGTTGGGCTATTATTGTTGAAGGAAGAGAGAAAAATTAAAAGGAAATTGTATTTATGGATAAGTATTGTTGTCAACATAGGGTTTTTAGGAATATTTAAATATTATAATTTTTTCATTGATAGCTTCATTTCAGCTTTTTCCTTTATGGGAAATAGTATTCAACCAAATTCTCTGAATATTATTTTACCGGTTGGTATTAGTTTTTACACTTTTCAAACACTTAGCTATACGATTGATGTTTATAAGAGAAAACTTGAACCAACTAAAGATGTATTCGCTTTTGCTGCATTTGTGGCTTTTTTCCCTCAATTAGTTGCAGGGCCAATAGAAAGGGCGTCAAATTTATTAATTCAGTTTAAAACCCGACGATTTTTTAATTATGACAAGGCTAGTGACGGGATAAGACAAATTTTATGGGGATTACTTAAAAAAGTTGTGATTGCAGATAATTGCGCCGAATATGTAAATTTGATTTTTAATAATTCTGAGTCCTATAGTGGAAGCACAATTGTTATAGGTGCTGTGTTTTTTGCATTTCAAATATATGGCGACTTTTCCGGTTACTCTGACATTGCGATTGGAACAGCAAGATTACTTGGATTCAATTTAATGCAAAACTTTGCATATCCTTATTTTTCTCGCGACATTGCTGAGTTTTGGAGAAGGTGGCACATTTCGCTTTCAACTTGGTTTAGAGATTACTTATATATACCGATAGGTGGAAGCAAGGGAAATAAGCTGTCAAAAATAAAAAACACATTCATTGTATTTGTTGTAAGCGGGTTTTGGCATGGTGCCAATTGGACATTTTTAGTCTGGGGATTGTTAAATGCATTGTACTTTTTACCTTTATTATTACTTAATAAAAACAGACAAAACCTTGAAATTGTCGCTAAAGGCAAAATAGGACCTACGCTAAAAGAGATTGGTTTAATTGGAACTACTTTTTTGCTTACCTGTTTTGCCTGGATATTTTTCAGAGCAGATAACCTCACTCATGCATTTTCAATGGTATCTGAAGTGTTTTCACAATCATTGTTTTCTCTACCGAATTTCACAGGCATGAAAAATGCAGTTTTTGTAGCATTGCTTATCATTTTATTTGTTTTAATAGAATGGATAGGTCGCGATAATAAATATGCTATTGAAAATCTGGGGAAAATTAATTTTAAAACTTTAAGATGGATAGCTTATTTAGTTATTGTTTTAAGTATATACGGCTTTGGTAATTTTTCAGAAACCATAGAGTTTATTTATTTTCAGTTTTAAAAAAAAATGAATAGATTTTTAATAAATGCTTTAAAGTTCGCGACTTTGTTAGTGGCAATAAATCTATTAATGTATATGATTTTGGAGCCAATTTATTTAAGAAAATACAACCAAATTGACATAACCTTTTCGAAATACTTATTAGCCGATTCTCATGGAGAGAGACTTGGCAATTATGCAGAAACATTTGGCATTTACAATTTTGCAGCCGACAGTGATTCTTATCAGGACATGCTTAGAAAACTAAAGTTTTTAGTAAAAAACACAAATGTGGATACAATATTTATTTCTAGCGGAGACCACCTACTGTCAGAATATCGAGAAGATATGAATAACATTGACAGATCTGTTGTTTTTACATATCCTAATGAATTTAAAAGTAAGTATCAATATTTCAAAAACAAATATTTAATATATTATTTCCCATTGTTTAACCCCAAAACTCGATTGCTTCTAAAAGGATATATTAGCTCTAGAGTTGAGGCTTTTTTTTCGAATAATAGTAATGGCATCAAGGATAACATTGCTTGGGAGGATGTTGATATTGAAGAAAAAATCAAATTTTCAGAAGGAAGAGCTAAAAACCAGTTTCCGAATAGCAATAAGTCAGTAATACTTGAACAAAACTTACTGGAAATAATTCAAATATGCCAATCCAACAACATTGAATTGATAGGAATCAAATTTCCTCTTACAATTGAATATTATAATGCATTAAAGAATAGGGATTATGCTGAAAATGACGTATTATCCGAACACGGATATAATATACTTGATTTTACAAAAGAGTATTTCGACAAGCCAAATTTCTTTTATAACCCCGATCACTTAAATCAACAAGGAGGAGAATGTTTTGCAAATAAACTTGGAGAATGGTTAAAAAACGAGATTAAGCAACAATAACAGGCAATTATGGTTTATTTTATTTTTGGAGGAATTCAAGCATATTTATTATTTCTTGCATTTTTTAGAAAAAAAGAGTTCGCACTTTTTTTTGTGCTCTCCGCAGTTGCTGTTGATATTCTACTTCCCTTTTTCCCGGTTAGATTTGGTATAGTTCCTTTAGTAGCTTACTCTCAGCTATTTAGTATAATTGTTTTTTTAAAAGGATTCATTTTTAAAGTACCAAGAGCATTTCTACTGTTATTTGTTTATTTATTAATAGTTGTTCTAATTAATGGAGATAAAGTTGCAGCACTTGTAAAAATGTCAAATATAAGCTCTGTTTTTTTAATGCTACCAGTGGGGTTAATGTATAAAAATGAAATGAAATTTGACAATAAACTATTAAGAGTATCAGTAATAATTCTATCCATCATCATATTATATATATTGTTGATTCAAGTTTTTAAATTCGAAGCAGTTGCCTCAAGAGGTTACTCAGACTTTTTTATTGCTGGCGCATTTTATCAAAGTAAAATAAATATTGTTGCATTTTGCATTGTAATTGTTATAGGGCTAACTAATTTCAATCAGAAATTTCCTAAAATATTCCTAAATATTATAACAGTTGTGTTGGGATATCTCATAATATTGCTAAACATGAAAAGGTCAACAATAATAATAAGCATTTTTGGGACTGTTGCTCTTCTTATGTTTAACAAAAAAAATCTGCTTATAGGTGCAATATTGTCTGTTTTAATGACATTCATTTTTTCCTTTTCCGGAACTTTTGAAGAAATTTTTTCACAACAACTCAAAGCAAGAGGAGATAAAGTTCAAGTAGAAAGCATTGAAAAAGAAGGGAGGTATCTTGAATATCTACATATAACTGAATACATCTCATTGTATGCAAACAACAGGAGTAGATATTTGGGTAATGGTTTTTCGGGCTCAAATAACTTCGGATTACTATTCTATGGAAGAGAAAGAGCAATTCACACTGATTATATATTTCTGGTATATACTACAGGAATAATTGGGATTGCGCTTTTTTTGTTTTTAATGTATAAAGTCATTAGACTTTGGATTTCAACATATTTAGCCAGAATTCGCAAAAAACAATACGACAATCGAAGGCTACACCTTAGTCTGGCGCTTTTATTAATGGTTGCTGTTTTGCCCGTTTTTGGCGGCACTTTTGTATCTATAGGGGGAACTAGTTTAGCGTATTTCACAATTGGTTATTGTTTGTCAAACGCTTTTGAATTAATTAAAAAAACGAGATCAAACCCAAATGAAATATCTGGCAATTCACAATAACCCCGGAGGTTATTCCGACAAATGGATAGAATACTGTGAAATAAATTCTATTCCTTTCAAATTAGTAAATTGCTATAATTCGAGCATAGTTAACGAGTTGGAAGATTGTTTTGGCCTAATGTGGCACTGGGATCACAACCACCCTGCTACTAATTTACTTGCACAACAATTATCAAATATGTTAGCTAAGGAAGGGAAACACGTATTTCCGGATTTCAACACCTCATGGCATTTTGATGATAAGATTGCTCAATCTTTTCTTTTAAAGTCAATTAATGCCCCCATTCCGGAAACAAAAGTTTTTTTTAGAAAAGAAGAAGCTCTGGATTGGATTATTTCTGCGAAAAAACCATTGATATTTAAACTACGTCGTGGAGCAGGTTCTTCTAATGTCTTTTTAGTAAAATCAAAATCACAAGCCAAAAAACTTATTATAAAAGCCTTCGGAAAAGGATTTAAAAACCCGACTTTTAAAAACTTAATTAAAGACAAATTTAGAAACAAACTAAAGCAAAACTCTTTTCGTTCTTATGCATCATTTTTTAAATCAATTGTTAAGTACTTTAAAGGTTCTGAAGAGTTTTATGTATCAAGAGAAAGAGGCTATGCCTATTTTCAGGAGTTTATTCCCGGCAATGATCATGATATTAGAATAGTTGTAATAGGCAATAAGGCTTTCGGAATAAAACGACTTATTAGAAAAGACGACTTCAGAGCATCCGGTAGCGGGCAAATTATCCACGATATTAGCCAAATTCCATTGAAATGCTTCGAGACTTCATTTGAACTTAACAAAAGTCTTAAAATGCAATGTGTAGCATTTGATTATGTTTTTAAGAATAATGATCCTGTTTTGCTTGAGATTAGCTTTGGTTTTAGCGTTAAAGGTTATCGCGATTGCTCGGGCTATTACACATCAGATTTGAAATGGCATGAAGGCAGTTTTTCCCCTGAATATTTTATAATTGAAGATTTTTTAAAGACATACTCGAAATAAGTGAAGAATATTTTATTTGTTAATGAAAGTATTGGAATGGGGGGAAAGGAAAGGCAAATGTCTTTATTGATTAATAACCTTTATGGTCGATATTCAGTTACTCTTGTGTTAAGAGAAAATAAAATTTCATTTGATTTAAACAGCTCAAATGTTAAAGTATTTTTCCCTGCAAGAAGGTTGTCGAATTTCAGAATGATATTTTTCTTAATCAAAATCATTCAAATAACAAAACCAGACATAATTCACTCTTGGAATGGAGTTTTGACATTTTGCTGTGTAATAGCCAAAATACTTTCACTAAGCAAAGCGCGCATAATTGATGGCTCTGTAAGGTATTCAAAAAAACAAAGCCCTTATACAATTGCATTTTGGTTAATTAAGGTTGCAAGATTTTTCTCAGCAAGAGTGGTTGCAAATTCTAAATCAGGGCTAATCTCTATTAACAAATCTGAAAACAAAAAATATAAAGTTATCTATAATGGATTTGATGGAAAAAGGTTAGAAAAATTAAATAACCTTAATGAAAACAACAATAATGTTTTTGCAATAACCCAATTAGCAAATTTTACTCCTCCGAAAGACTATAAAACGCTAGTTCTGTCGGGACTTCATATAACACAAAAATATCCGGAGGTAGTGTTTCATTTTGTTGGAGATGGGCCCGAAAGAGAAAATATTGAAAAACTAATCCCAAATTCAAGTAAACGGTTTTTTGTTTTTCATGGGCAACTGGAACATCCCGAAGAAATTCTCCTCAAATCAGACGTCGGAGTGCTATTAAACAAAAAAGGACATTGTGAGGGAATGTCCAATTCAATTATGGAATATATGGCGTTTGCTCTGCCTGTGATTTGCACAAACGATGGAGGAAGCCCGGAGCTGGTCTCAGAAAATGAGACCGGGTTTTTATTAAAACATGAGGATATGACTTCCTTAATTGCAAGTCTTGAGGTTTTGATAAAGAACCCTGAATTAAGAAAAAAGATGGGAAATGCAGGAAAACAAAAAATCTTGACGCAATTTTCAACAGAAACAATGGCGGCAAATTATTACAATCTTTACGACAATCTTTAGTAAATGGGTGCGTTTTACATTTCTCCCAAGGGAAATCCAATCTCAGATAAAGTTTTTGATCTTTTCAAAGAAAAGGGATTTTCAAACCCTTTAGAATTTGAACTAAGCAATATAAAACTACTTATTTATAAAAAACAGCTATTTGATTCTATAAACTATGTTGAAGAAAAGAAAAGCAAGATGTTTGTCGTTGGCACCTGTTTTTATGTCAATGAAAAATATGAGGAAGGATTAAAGAGAATATTATCGGATTTTATTAATAATAAACTCAATCAAAAGAAAATATTAGGAAGCTATTTTATCCTATTCTACCATGAAGAAAAAGTTTCATTTATTACTGACCCGGGCGGAATTCAAAATGTTTTTTACAACAACGAAACAGGGATAATATCATCTTCTTTTTTAGCTGGTATTATCGGTGTAAGTGAAAATATTGGAAAACTCAAAATAAATAGAGAAGCATTAGCTGAAATTCTAGTAACAGGCTCCTTAATCGGGAGTGAAACAATGGTAAACGAGATTCAAAGGTTTCTTTGGTTTGCAGATGATAATTTGCCAAATATATCGAAAGCAATTACTTTAAATCAACCTTCAAGCGATAATGAAAAAAAAGGATATAACTCACCTGTTGAAGCCGCAGCTGCACAAAATCTAATTTTACTTCAATATCTTGAAAGCATTAAAAATGTATTAGATGACATTGGTGTAGCAAGCGGATTATCAGGAGGACTTGACAGCAGATTGTTGTATCTTGCCTTAAAAAGGAAAACTTCAAATTATAGTATTTATACTACATCCCGACATATTCAAAATATTGAGGTAAAAATAGCAGAAAGACTTACAGATTCAGCCGGCGATAAGCTTATTAAGATTCCATACAAATCATATATTGAAAAAAAAGAAAAGGAACTAAATGAGACATTATATGAAAATTTCATTTATAATGATGGTTTAATAAGGACGTACCAATTATGGCATGAAGAAATTAAAGGGAAGAAATACATTCATGAACTATATAAAGAAAAAAGAATTGGTTTTTCAGGAATTGGCGGAGAGCAATACAGAAACAGCCATTTTCTTAGTAAAAGGCGAAAATATAATCTTCCCAAGTTTATATTTTTTGAGTTAATATATCGTCATTCCGGAAACCCATTCATAAGTAGAAAAAACAAAAATCAATTGGTAAAATACATTGAAGGAAAAATTAGGAAAAACTTGAACTTAACTGAAAAATCTCACATAAGCTTTGTTAATATAATGAGGTTTTATAACGAAGTATATAATGTATCAAACCGCACAACCAGAAATAACATTGAAAATCAATCTGTTTTCTTTTTAAGCCCATTTGCCGATTATTTTGTTTCTCAAAAAGCCTATAATGCTATTCCTTATTTAGGGATGCATTACGGTTTTGAAAAACATATGCTGAAACAACTTTCACCTGAATTATCCAATGTTAACACGGATCATGGTTTTGCAGCAGCTGATAGAAGTATCCCGATTAGATATTCTTTGGTTTTTTGGTTAAAGAATCTGGCGGGATTGGAATTATATAACAGAATATATTATAAACTTAAGAGAAACAAAGGCAAAACCTATCATGAAATGATAATGAGGCATAAGCATCTTAAAATTTACATTGATAAAATAAAACAGCTTGATTTAGGTATAGATATCCAAAAACTTTCACAAAGCAACCTTGTGTTTCCAATGGTTTTAGAGACCGGTTTTTTTATTAACCAAATGGAGCCCTTTTTAAAGATAGAAGATGATTAAAAAAATAATAGCATTTTTACTCGAGAAGAAAATTGACTTTGCCGTGAAAAAGAAAATAAATAAAATGGCGAAGCAATTAATTCTGAAAAAAGACGTAAGTAATGTCACTAAAACAAACTATAACAGCAAATGGAATAATCTTAAAAAATCATTTTCCCCAAAAGCACTTTCAATTTTCTACTCAATTAACGATATAGAATCGGATTGTTATGTGCCGGAAAACATATATTATACAAAGGTCGAGCCTGTTTTGAACAACAGAACCTTTGCTATGGCTTACGCCGATAAAAATTTTTACGAGAAATATGTGCCTGCATTCGCTCATCTTTTTCCAAAGGCTGTTTTAAGAGGTATTAATGGTGTTTTTATGAAATCTGATTACTCAGAAGTAAGTCATAAAGAATTACTAGAAGTTTTCGTGCCAAAGACTTATTATATTATCAAACCTGCTACTGAAACCAGCGGTGGAAATCTTGTAAAGAAAATATCTTACTCTGACAACATCTTGCTAATTGACAATACAGAAATCCCGGAAAAAGTGTTTATTTCACAATTGAATGATATTTATTCAGGGTCGTTTGTTATCCAGGAAAAAATTGCTCAACACAGATGGTTTGAAGAATTTAATGAATCATCTTTGAATACTGTAAGGATTTACACATATCGGTCTGTTGAAAATGAAGAAATTAATATTCTTAGTTCAGTGCTTAGATTTGGCAAACAGGGCAGCTTAGTTGACAATCAGGCTGCAGGCGGATTAACTTGTGGGATATCTCTTGAGGGATATCTCAACGATTTTATTTGCGATAAGTATGGAAGAATAGAGTATTCAGATGCAATAATGAAGAATAAAGCGGGAACATTAGTTCCGGGATTTGAAGAAATGACTGCTTTGTGCAAAAGAATAGCACCTCATTGGAACTATCACAGACTACTGGGGTTTGACTTTTGTTATACAAACAAAAATGAAGTGAAGCTTCTTGAAATCAATTGCAAAAACATTGAGATAAACTTTCTGCAAATGAACAATGGCCCTTTATTTGGCAAATTTACTGATGAGATTATCAAATACTGTATAGGTCGTAGAAAAAGCGTTGTTCTAGATTTTTATATATAATTCCAATGAGTAATATTCCTGTTTTTTATTATCATTCAATTGCTCCTGTTAAGGACAAAGGCTGGTATAAGTCTTACTTGACAATGGAATTGAAATATTTTGAGGATTTTCTTAAATATCTTTTTAAAAAAAGATATGAATTCTTGTTTCTTGATGAGTATTTTGAGTATAAAACAAAAAACTGCTTTAAAACAAAAAAAATAATTTGCCTAACCTTTGATGACGGATACCTTGATAATTTCGTGTATGTATATCCATTGCTGAAAAAATATAATGCAAAGGGAACAATATTCGTAAGCCCTGAATATGTTCAAAAAGAGACACAAATCAGACCTACTCTCGAAGATTTATGGGATGGTAAAGTGAAAGAAGAAGAACTGATGTCATCCGGATTTGTTAACTGGAATGAAATGCTTAAGATGGAGGAGTCTAAAGTGGTTGAGATACAATCTCACACCATGACACATACTAAATATTTCGCAAGCGACAAAATAAGAGAATTTCATCATCCTAAATCAAATTATTTAAACCCTATATCTAACCTGTTTCCCGAGAGAAAACCATACTATATTCTTGACAAAGAGTTTAAGCACTTACTTCCCTATGGAACTCCATTCTTTGAAGAAAAGTCAGCAATGATTTCTAGAAGAGTATATATCAATGAAGAGTTCAATAAGGAATGTATATCTCTTCTAAGTAAATATGATTTCAATCATTATAATTTTGAAGATTGTTTTGAAAAGATAAAGGAGACGTATGAAAATTATAAGAAAAAAGAAGCATTAATTACCCATATTGAATCTTCAGCAGATTATGAAAAAAGAATTAGATGGGAAATTAGTGAATCCAAGAGATTAATTGAGAATCACCTGAATAAAAAGATTAATCATATATGTTGGCCACATGGCGATTACAATAATCTTTGTCATGAGATTGCAAGAGAAGTGGGATATAAATCAAGTCATATAGTTTTAAAAAGAGGTGAAAAGAACATTTATAATGATCGCTTCGACCGCACAGGGTCTAATGTAGTTCGCAAAAATAGATTTCTTACTTTATTTAAAGCAAAATATAAACTTGGATCTTATACCGGAAAATGGCCATATTCTCAATTTAAAAAGATCTACAGCGTTTTTTCAAATTCAAAAAATGGAACCTATTAAAGCCGTAATTCTTCGTAATGAACTAGAAGATGACCATCTGCCTTGGATTGATGCCTGCAATGAATTCGACCAAATTAAATACAGGGTTGTTGACCTAACATTGAATAACTGGCTGGAAGAAATCCATAAAGAGAAGTTTGATATATTATTGGCAAAGCCAGGAGGCTTGACAGCCCCATTAAAGCAATTGTTCGATGAAAGAATTTATATTTTAAGCCAAGTATTGGGATATAAAACATATCCAAGCCTGGATGAAATATTAATATATGAGAATAAAAGATACTTCAGCTTTTGGCTTAAAGCAAATAAAATTCCACATCCCAAAACCGATGTGTTTTATTATTACAAAGAAGCTGAAGATTTTTTAAAACACTCTAAATATCCAATTATTGCAAAAACTAATATTGGAGCATCAGGAAGTGGTGTAATAATTTTGAAAAACTTGGAAAACGCTATTAAATACACAAAAGAAGTTTTTCAGGGAAGGGGAGCAAAACAAAGAACCGGGCCAAATTTTAGCAAAGGAGGAATTTTTAAAAGAGGATTGTTCTATGTAAAGCATCCATCTGCTATCGCAGGCAAATTGAAAATTTACAAGGCAAGGGCAGAAAACCTTCAAAAAAGCTTTGTTTTATTTCAAGAGTTTATTCCTCACGAATTTGAGTGGAGGGTAGTTAGAATTGGAGATTCTTTTTTTGCACACAAAAAACTAAAAACCGGAGAAAAAGCAAGTGGTTCGTTGCTTAAAAACTATGATAATCCACCGCTTTCAATATTTGACTTTGTAAAAGAAATTACAGACAAATATGGCTTTTTTAGTCAGGCCGTTGATATTTTTGAAATCGGGAAAGATAATTATGTGGTTAATGAAATGCAATGTATGTTTGGGCAAAGTGACTCATATCAAATGCTGGTAAATGGCAAGCCCGGAAGATATATTATGCATAAAGGCAAATGGATCTTTGAAGAAGGAGACTTTAACAGGAACAAATCTTTCAATCTTCGCATTCAACATGTGATAGATTCAATTAATAAATAATGAATGTTTTATTTGTTTGCAGTGGGAACAAAAAGACAGGCGTTAGTCCGATTGTAAAACATCAGGCTGATTCTCTTGTTTCGCAAGGTATATTTATTGACTTTTACCTCATTCAGGGTAAAGGGACTTTATCATATTTAAAACACATTTTCAAACTTCGCAAGCATTTAAAATCAAAGCAATACCAAGTTGTGCACGCACATTATTCCTTATCCGGAATCGTAGCAAGTTTAGCAGGCGCAAAAAACATAGTAGTTTCTTTAATGGGAAGTGACCTGATTGAAAAATCAATATTCAGAAGAATTACAAAGTTTTTCGTAAAAAGGATTTGGCCTGTAACTATTGTTAAATCCGAGTTTATGAATTCTAAAACAAAATCTAAAAGAATAGTTGTTTTGCCGAATGGTGTAAATCTTGAACTTTTCAATTGCGTTGATAAAACTACCGCCAGACAGAAATTGGGATGGTCTCTAGAAAAAAAACACATATTGTTCGGGTCTTCACCGGAGCGTGCAGAAAAAAATTTTGATCTGGCTAAAAAGGCAATTGCATTGCTTGACGATTACGATAAATTGGAAATTCGCTTTTTGAAAGACATTGACTCTAATGAATTGTATCTTCATTATTCGGCAAGTGATGTTCTTTTAATGACTAGCTTTTGGGAGGGAAGCCCAAACGTAATTAAAGAAGCTATGGCATGCAATCTGCCAATTGTATCTACAAATGTTGGAGATGTTAGCTGGGTGGTTGGCCAAACTAAGGGCTGCTTTGTAACTGAGTTTGATGAAGGCCAAATAGCCGAAAATTTAATAAAAGCACTTGAGTTTTCTTACAATACAGACAGAACAAATGGAAGGGAAAGAATAAAACAATTGAAGCTGGACTCCAGCAGTGTTGCGAAGCAATTGATTGAAATATATAACAACGGCAAACTCAACTCATAGAACGGTTTTCATGAATGAAGAATCATTGATTATACCTTTATCTGAAATCAATTCACAAGATTGGTCTAATCTTTACAAAAGCAGCAAATTTGCATCACCATTCCAGTCGCATGAATATTATCTGTTTTTAAAAAACACAGCCGGCTTTGATGTTAAAGGGTTTGCTCTGTTTTCAAAAAACAGCATAAAGGCAATAATTGTAATTACAATTCTTAAAGAAAAAGGATTAAAAGGGTATTTTTCTAGAAGAGGAATTATCTTTGGAGGACCTTTATTAGGTGATATAAGTGATTTTGAGTTAGAAACCTTGTTAATTCACACATCAAAGACACTGAAAAAAAATTTAATTTATCTGGAAATTCGACCATCTTTTGATTACGATTATTATAAAACTTCATTTGAAAAAGCGGGATGGAAGTATAATCAATGGCTTAATATTGTAATTGACATTACTAATGAGGAATTAGCTTACAATAGAATAAATTCAGAGAAAAGGCGACAAATTAGAAAGTCTTTAAACATGGGTGCAGAATTTTCAATAATAACGAAACCTAGTGAAGAGGCTATTCAAAACCTATACAAAATACTGCATAATGTTTATAGGAAGAAAGTGAAAAAGCCCTTGCCTTCAATTGATTTTTTCATTGCATTATCAGCAGCCAGCTTTTGCAAAGTCTTGATAATTTATTTAAATAGTGTAGTAATAGGAGGAGCTTTCTTAATTTATGACAACAACAGAATTTATGATTGGTATAGAATAGGCGATGACAGTAGTTACAAAAAGTTTCAACCCGGAACACTTGCTGTTTGGGGAGGGATAAAAGCAGGAATCGAAAACAATTGCAAAGAATTTGATTTTATGGGCGCCGGCAATCCCGCCATTTCATATGGCGTTCGCGATTTTAAGTCTCAGTTTGGCGGCTCTGCTATGAATTATGGCCGATATAAAATTGTTCTTAATCCTATGTTGCATTTTATTGGCAGCCTAGGGCTAAAAATACTTTCAAAAATCAGGTAAATGAACATTCTCATAGATATTGGACATCCTGCGCATGTGCATAACTACAGAAACCTTGCTGTTGAGCTGCAAAACAGAGGACACAAAATTGTTTGGACAATTAAGGACTTATTAGTTGTAAAAAATTTAATGGATTACTACGGGTTTGAGTATTATACATTACCCTCAAAAGGAGTTGGTTTACTTAAAAAAGCATTAAAGCAAATAACATACAATAGGATTATTTTAAAGATTTGCAAAAAGGAAAAAATAGATATTGCAATTGGCACCTCAGTATCTATAGCGCATGTTTCATATTTGTCTAATGTAAAATCAATACTTTTTGATGATGATGATGACATTGTTCAGCCATTGATTGCAAAGTTTGTGAATCCATTTGCCAGTAATCTATTGTCTCCTGATGCACTAGCTGGAAAAAGAAAGCGAAAAGATACAGTGTTTTATAGCGGATATCATGAATTAGCTTATCTTCATCCAAGACGGTTTATTCCTGACCCCGGTGTTTTGAGTGAAGTTGGAGTCTCAAACAACGAAACATTCTATATAGTTCGATTTAATGCTTTCTTAGCTCACCATGATATTGGAGTTAGAGGACTTAGTCTTGAACAAAAAAAGGAGATTATTAAATTGCTCATTCCAAATGGCAAGGTGTTTATAACTTCAGAAAAAACCATTGAACCGGAACTTGAACAGTATCAACTAAAAATAAATCCTGAAAGAATTCACTCACTTATGTCTTTTGCCTCGTTGTTTGTTGGAGATAGCCAAACAATGACAACAGAAGCTGCTTTGCTTGGGACGCCCGCGCTTAAGTGCAATGCTTTCGCAAAAAGGTTATCTGTTCCCAATGAACTTGAAGACAAGTATCACCTTTGCTATTCTTTTGCTCCAAGCGACTTTGATAGAATGCTTATCAAAACAGATGAAATACTAAAAACTCCTAATTATAAAGAATTGTGGAGAAACAAAGTAAGTAATCTGCTTAAAGACAAAATAGATGTAACAGCGTTTTGGGTCTGGTTCATCGAAAACTACCCAAGTAGCGCAAGGATTATGAAAGAAAATCCTGATTACCAATACAGGTTTAAGTGAAAAACTAAAAACTAAAAGTGAAAAGTTATAAACTATAAGTTAAAAGTTTGGGCGAGGAAGCAACCCCTCCTCCGTCAGACTGTCTAAAAACCTCTTATTAACAATTTACTGTAAGTTGTTAACAAT
>CAZRNU010000016.1:0-37996 GCA_964601515.1 uncultured Bacteroidales bacterium
AAAAATATTAACTTCCGTAGGAACGAAACAAAAACACAAAGTTTTATCAATTTTTATAACTGCTTGGCTTGGAATATCTAAAAAATTACATCTAAATTTGCCTAAACACACTTGCCGATGAAGAAGTTACAATATTGGTTGTTTATTATCCCTTGTCTTTTTACAATTACCACATTGGCAATAAATAGCGATATGCCTGATGAGCCTGTTATATCTTTACCGGATTCTGTAATTGATTTCGGAGATGTTATTCAAGGCGAAAATTTATCTAAACAAATTAAAGTTACAAATACCGGAATCAGAGCTCTGAAAATTTCAAACGTCAGAGGAAGCTGCGGATTGGCTGTTATATCATTTCCGCGACAGGAAATAGCTCCGGGTGAATCCGGTACAATACACTTTAGATACGATACATCAAGGCTGGGCAATTTCGAAAGAATACTAACGATTCACTCTAATAGCGCTGAAAATACAGTGAAAATTATTGTTAAAGGAAATGTATTTATTAAATAAAGGTGTCAGGTGTCGGGTGTCAGGTATCAGCATTAAAAAAGCCAAACGCCAAACGCCAAACCCCAAACACCGAACGCCAAACGCCAAACCCGAAACCCGAAACCCGAAACCCGAAACCCGAAACCCGAAACCCCAATCTTATTACCTATGAAAAAATACGCAATCATTATTATTTTGTTGATAATTGTAATTATCCAAATTTTTATTTTTAGAGAATTTCTTGGTATGGAAAAGAAAAGATGTGTTTTGCCTGAAAAGTTTTTATACGAATTAAATGAATGTGATTTCGATGCTGAGGTGTACAGGATTCGTAGAGATAGATTATCCGAAGTTATTGCGGATGGCATATTAATAATATCTGCAAAAGCAGGAAATGACTTTAAATATATTACCGGATTTGACGAGAGAATAGGAACTGCATTCATTCAGCCACAAAGTGAAACTCCTTTTGTGATGTTTGTTGAACCATTTAACCTTTATGCTGCACAGTGGACAGGTGAATTGTATGGAATTGAAGGTGCAGTTGAGAAGTTTAAAGCTGATAAGGCTTTTGATATTGAATTACTGCCGGAAAAGATTTCCGAATTTTTTAAAACAACAAACAAGTTTTATTTGCATTCCGCTGATAAAGAGCTTAAAGCAGAAATTGAAAAACTTAGTAAATCATCAAAAAAGAAAATAGAAATTCATGATATTGATGCTGTGATTCATGAATTGAGGGTTGTAAAAGATAATTGGGAGATTGCTCAAATTCAACAGGCAGTTAACATTACTTCGCTTGCTCATAAAAGGGTTTGGGAAACAGTTGTGCTCGGCCAGAAAGAATATGAAGTACAAGCTGAAATAGAATATGTTTACAGAAAGAATGGACTTAGGGTGGGTTTCTATTCAATTATTGGTTCAGGACCTAATGCTACCGTGCTTCATCATTATAAAAATAACAGGGAAATTCAACCCGGAGAATTACTTCTGGTTGATATTGGTGCGGCAAGTAAAGCCGGATATAATGCCGATATAACCCGATCTATCCCAGTAAGTGGGAAGTTTACACCTGAGCAAAGAACAATCTATGATTTGGTTCTGAGGGCTTTCGACGAAGGTGTGGAGGAGTTTATGCCGGGTAACAAAATTCTTGACCCAAGCCATAAAGCAATTAATGTATTGGTAAATGGTTTGTATGATTTAGGATTAATAACTGACTCAACTCAAGGGTGGCAAAAAAGGTTTTATATTCAACATCGTACGAGTCATTTTATTGGAATGAATGTTCATGATGTTGGACTATATGGAGATTTTGACATCAACAACCGTGATGAACATATTCTAAGTCCGGAGTTTCGTGGTCGGGATTTGATCCCCGGAATGGTGCTTTCTATGGAGCCCGGTTTGTATTTTATGGAAAACAAACTAGACCATCTTAAAGACTTATTTGGTCATCTTGCAACTGAAGAAGAACTCAATGATTTTGCCGAAAAAGTAAGACCGATTTACCAAAAGTATGAAGGAATAGGAGTGAGGGTAGAAGATGTAATTCTTGTAACTGAAAATGGGTATAAAAACCTCTCAGGACATCTACCAAAGAAGACTTACGAGATAGAAAATTTGTTGAAAGATTGAAGTAGGTGTCAGGTGTCAGGTATCAATTTTCTACCTGACACCTGATACCTAAATAAATTAGGTTATAAATAAAATTTTCTTGAATTTTGCGATGACATTATTTAAAAACATAAAATCCATATAATTATGCCAAAAATATCTGAAAAAGGGCAGATGATGCCCGAGTCGCCAATTAGGAAACTTGTTCCATTCGCTGAAGCTGCAAAGAAAAGAGGAATTAAGGTTTATCATTTAAATATTGGTCAGCCTGACATCCCAACTCCACAAACAATGATTGATGCAATGCATAACTTGAATGCAAAAGTTATTGAATACAGTCATTCAGCAGGGATTTTATCATACCGTGAAAAGCTTTGCAAGTATTATGCAAAGCATGATATTAAAATCACTCCGGATGATATCATTATTGGAGCGGGAGCTTCAGAAGCAATTCTTTTTGCAGTACAAACATGTTTAAATCCTGATGATGAAATCATTATTCCTGAACCATTTTATGCAAATTATAATGGATTTGCAACAAGTGCAGGAGTAAAAGTAAAGCCAATTATATCATCTATTGATGATGGTTTTGCGCTTCCTCCAATTGCCGAATTTGAAAAGGCAATTACTCCTAAAACCAAGGCTATTATGGTTTGTAATCCAAACAATCCGACCGGATATCTTTACTCAAGAGAAGAATTAGAGGTTTTGAGAGAGATTGTAAAAAAATACGATTTGTTCTTGTTTGCTGATGAGGTTTATAGAGAATTCTGCTATGATGGAACTACCCATTTCTCTGTTATGAACCTAGAAGGTCTTGAAGATAATGTTGTTTTATTTGATTCAGTTTCAAAAAGATACAGTGCATGCGGTATCAGAATAGGAGCTATGATATCTCGCAACAAAGAAGTAATGAAAACAGCAATGAAATTTGCACAGGCAAGATTAAGTCCGCCTTCTCTAGGCCAGATTGCTGCAGAGGCTGCTGTTGAAACCCCTGATTCATACTTTACCGAAGTTATCGAAGAATATCGTGCCAGAAGAGATACTGTTGTAAATGGTCTAAATAAAATACCCGGAGTATTTTGTCCAAATCCAAAAGGTGCATTTTATGTAACAACAAAACTTCCAATCGACAATTGCGATAAATTCTGTCAATGGCTATTAGAAGATTTTAGTTTTGAAAATCAGACTGTTATGATGGCTCCTGCAACGGGTTTTTATTCAACACCCGGTGCCGGCAAAAATGAGGTAAGAATTTCTTATGTTTTAAATGTTGAAGACCTTATGAAATCAATGATATGCCTTGAAGAAGCATTGAAGGTTTACCCAGGTAGAACAAAATAATTTTCCTTGTAGAGACGCCATGCTTGGCGTCTCTATATTTTCAAACCGGCGTCTCTACAATTTTACCCCCATAATCGTCACATCATCAATTTGTTCATTTGTCCCTTTCCATAGTTCAAAGGATTGTTCTAATATTGATTTTTGCTCGTTCATAGGTTTGTCAGATATTTCAACAAGCAATTCTTTTAGTCTTTTTCCGGTATAACGTTTTAAATTATCTCCGCCAAACTGATCTTGAAAACCATCTGTAGCTAAATATATATTGTCTCCATGTTTTAGAGTAATTTGCTGATTAGCAAAAGGTTCCATTTTTCTGTATATGGCTATGGGCTGTTTATCTGGTTGCATTGTAATAAAATCTTTTTCGGCAGTAACGATATAAAGTGGATTTTTTGCGCCGGAATATTGCAGTTGGTTGTTGGTTTTGTCTAATATGCAGAGTGACATATTTATTCCTTCGTTCTGATCTCCAAAGCTTCCTTTTTGTTGCAGTGCCTCTATTATAGATTCTCTTAATTTTTCCAATATCTCACTAGGAGAAGTGATTCCTTTTTTGCTTATTATTTCTTTAAGGAAAGATATTCCTAGCATGCTCATAAATGCTCCCGGTACGCCATGGCCTGTACAATCAGCAACGGCAAAAACAGTTAAATTCTTGACCTGACTAACCCAGAAAAAGTCACCTGAAACTATTTCCTTTGGCTTGAATAAAATGAAATATTCCCCCAGCAATTTTCTTGTATCATCGGGTGAAGGTAATACGGCAGTTTGTATTACTCTTGCATAATTAATGCTGTTAGTAATCTTATCATTTTGTTGTTCCAGTAATTTTTTATGAGACAATACCATGTCGCGTTGAGCAGTAATTTCATCCTTTTGTGCAGAAATTTCTTCATTGGCTTGCTCAAGCAAAATATTTTTAAGTTTTGTAGTATGATTACTGCTCTTTTTTTGCCTGTATGCAAAGTAGATTACTATTAATAGAATTGCAAGTAACAATACAACCGTATATAAATAGGCCTTTTGGGTTTTCTGTCTGCTGTTTTCAATTTTCTGACTTTCAATGATAAGCTTCTGGTTCTCTATCTCCTGTTGATGTTTTTCCGTTTCATATTTTGTTTGGATCTCTGCAATTGCTTTAGTTTTCTCTTCACTAAACAGGCTGTCATTTGTTGTAATATACAACAATGAATACTCATACGCTTTTTTAAAGTTACCTAAGCCATTGTATCCAAGATGTAAGTTTTGATACTGAGTTTTTATGAGTGAAAGAGCATTCATTTCTTTAGCAATGCTTAATGCTTTATAACCATATTCAATTGCTTTTTTATGATAAGATATTTTTTCTTTTGAATCTTTTATTGAATTTGCTATTTCATTATAAATTGCAGATAAATTCCCAAGTGTATGCACTATCCCGTTTTTATCTCCAATTTCTTCTTTTATCTTCAGTGATTTTAAGTGAAATTCCACCGCTAAGTCAAAGTTTTTTTGTTCCTGATGGAGAAGCCCCATACTATTATAGCTAATGCTTAATCCGTACTTATCCCCGATTTCCTCTCTTGTTTTTATTGTTTTTTGAAAATATTCATAAGCTAATTCAAATTTACCTTGAAGCCTGGCTACATTCCCAATATTCGTATAACTCATCGCAAGCCCTCTTTTATCTCCGAGTTCCTCACTGATTTCCATAGATTTTATATAATAGTCATAAGCTAAATCATATGAAAATTGTTCCTGATGAATGCCTCCTATATTATTATAACTTAAGGCCATTCCTCTTTTATCTCCGAGCTCTTCCTTGATTGATAAAGACCTGGTGTGGTATTCTATGGCCTCCGGAAATGATCCCTGCAGTCTATAAATAATTCCCAGGTTGTTATAGCTCATTGCAATGCCACTTTTATCATCCAACTCTTGATTAATTTCAAGATTTTTTTTGTAATTCTCAATAGCTAAATCATATAAGCCTTGCAAACGATAAACAATACCCATATTGTTATAGCAAGACCCAATTCTTTTTTTATCATCTAACTTTAGTCGAATCTCTAGAGATTTATTAAAATTTTCTAATGCTTGTTCGTAATTGCCTGTTGCTTGATGTACATTTCCTATGCTGTTATAACAATCAGACAATTCTGCTTCATAGTTTAGTGATTGATATAACTCCAATGCTATTAGGAGAGATTCTTCAGATTCATTATATTTTGCCTGAAAATAATAAGCTATTCCCATGCAGTATAAAGTTCTGGCTTTTTTGTTGGTGTAAAAATCTTTGTGGGTTTGTTTGTGTGAATTTTCAATAAGCGCTATTGATCTTTGAAAGAAAACAATTGCCGAGTCGGGTTTAGTGCGAGTATATGCAACACCTAATTCAATAATAGTCTTAATTTCAGTAGTATCGTGACGGGCGTTTTTTAATTCTGAGTAAAGAGAGTCAATTTTGCTATTCTGTCCAAAACTGTTTGAAATGCCCGGCATTAACAATAAAATGAAAATTATTATATGCCTTTGCATCACATTAGGGTTTATTAATAATATTGTGAAATATTGCTTAACAAATATAATCAAAAACGATAACCAAAATAACTTAATCAACTCTTAATCAACGTATGTGTAAAATAATTTTCCTATACGTAGGCATTACTACTAGTGTAAATACCTATGGTTAATAAATGCGTTATATTTTTTCTTTAATAAAACGCCCCGTAATTGATTTTTGGTTTTTAACAATTTCTTCCGGAGTTCCTTCAAATACAACTTCTCCACCTTTTTCACCACCTTCCGGCCCAAGGTCAATTATCCAGTCGGCGCATTTTATTACTTCAGGGTTGTGTTCAATTATAATTACAGAATGACCCCTTTCTATCAGTGCATTAAATGAAGCCAATAGTTTATTTATATCATGAAAGTGCAATCCTGTGGTTGGTTCATCGAAAATGAACAAGATTTTCCCATTTGTTGAACCCTTTGATAAGAATGATGCAAGCTTAATGCGCTGTGCTTCACCACCTGAAAGTGTGCTGGAACTTTGACCTAATGTTACATATCCAAGTCCTACATCCAGCAGTGGTTGAAGTTTCATGGCAATTCTTTTACATATAGCTGAACAATCTTTGGCATCGCCAAAAAACAAAATAGCCTCTTCAACTGTCATGCATAGAATATCCCAAATCGTTTTATCATTAAACTTAACATCCAACACCTCATCCTTAAATCTTTTTCCTTTACAAGTATCGCACTCAAGTTTAATGTCGGCCATAAATTGCATTTCTATAGTAACTTCTCCCTCTCCATCACAATCAGGGCATCGGCCTCCTTCAACATTAAATGAGAAATATCCGGGCTTGTAACTCCTGCTTTTCGAAAGTGTTAGTTCTGAATATAATGTTCTAATCTCATCATATGCTTTAATATAAGTAACCGGATTTGACCTGGATGAGCGGCCGATAGGATTTTGGTCAACAAATTCTACATCTGATATTGTTTTAATGTCTCCAACAATATTATCATATTTGCCACTTATTTCTCCATAATCTCCATATATTTTTTTCAATGCAGGGTGTAAAATGGTTTTTACAAGAGTTGATTTCCCTGACCCGCTAACTCCTGTGATTACTGTAAAAATGTTTAAAGGAAACTTTACACTGATGTTTTTAAGATTGTGCTGCCTGCATCCTTGAATTTCAATAAATTCCTTCCATTTTCGTCTTGCTTTTGGAGTGTCAATTTTTAATTCGCCACTTAAATACTTACCTGTAAGACCAATTTTATCAGCAATCATATCCCTAACCTTGCCCTGAAAAACCACTTCACCGCCATTTCTGCCGGCTAAAGGACCAATATCTATAATTTGGTCAGCTTCAAGCATTATTTCCTCATCATGTTCAACAATAATAACAGTGTTTCCAAGCTCTTTTAGTTTTTTCAAAACGGATATCAATCTTTGATTATCTCTCTGGTGCAGTCCAATACTGGGTTCATCGAGAATGTACATTGAGCCTACAAGGCTGCTGCCGAGCGAAGTTGCCAGATTTATCCTTTGAGATTCACCTCCCGACAAGCTTGATGATAAACGATTTAGGGTTAGATAACCCAAGCCGACATTACACAAATACTCTATTCTATTCTGTATCTCCGTAAGAAGTCTTTTTGAAACTTCCATTTGGTATGGGTCTAATGCTAAATTATTGAAGAAATTATTTAGTTGTTCAATGGGCATTAGAACTAATTCTGAAATAGATTTTCCTGCTATTTTAACGTAGTTTGCATCTTTCCTTAATCTGGTTCCCCTGCAATCAGGGCATGTTGTTTTTCCCCGATATCTGGCCAGCATTACTCTGTATTGAATCTTGTAAGTTCCTTCTTCAAGCATCGCAAAGAAATTGTCGAGACCATGAAAATACTTGTTTCCTGTCCAGAGTAGTTTTCTGTGCTCTTCAGATAATTGATAGAATGGCTTGTGAATAGGAAAGTCAAATTTGTAAGCATTCTTAAGAAGTTTATCTTTCCATTTGCTCATTTTTTCACCCTTCCAGCATACTATTGCATCTTCGTATATAGAAAGATTTTTATTTGGAACAACAAGGTCTTCATCTATCCCTATGATACTTCCAAATCCTTCACACGTTTTACAAGCGCCATATGGATTATTAAATGTAAATAAATTTACAGATGGCTCCTCGAATGTAATTCCATCCAATTCAAACTTATTTGAGAAATAGTGTCTGGAAGCTTTTTTATCTTGTTCAACTTCTAAAAAACACTCTCCATGACCTTCATAGAAAGCCGTTTGAACAGAATCAGCAATTCTGGAATATACATCTTCATCTTCATTGTTCGTTTTCTTTATTCTGTCAATTAATATTGCCGGCTGATTCTTAACAATTAATGCTTTAATATTTGACAAAACTTCATCAATTTTAACAATTTCATCATTCAATAATATTCTGCTAAACCCTTGCTGCATTAATACCTTGAATTGCTCATCTATTCTTCTTCCTCTCTCAATATCTAATGGAGAAAACACACTAATTTTAGTATTATCTTCTAACGTCTTACAAAAGTCAACAACATCAGTAATATTGTGCCTGCTAACCAAATTTGATGATATCGGGCTATATGTCTTGCCTATTCTTGCATATAGCAATTTTAAATATTCGTAAATTTCAGTAGAAGTGCCAACTGTTGATCGGGGATTTCTGGTATTTACTTTTTGCTCAATAGCTATTGCAGGTGAAATACCTTTTATATAATCAACTTCAGGTTTGTTCATCCTTCCTAGAAACTGCCTGGCATAAGAACTCAGGCTTTCTACATATCGCCTTTGCCCTTCTGAATAAAGTGTATCGAATGCAAGTGATGATTTTCCGGATCCCGATAAGCCCGTAATAACTACAAGCTTATTCCTTTCTATAGCTACATCAATGTTTTTTAAATTGTGAACTCTTGCACCCTTAATTAGAATATACTTTTCTGTGCCTAGTTTTTCTATGTCAAACTGTTTTTGCATTATCTGTAATTACATTATATGCAAATTTATCAAAACATAACTTCATATTTTGCTTTATTATGAATTCTTTTAAAAGTTTATGTCAATATTTTTATTCTGGCTAAATTTTTGATAAACAATAAATTAAGAATGAAAAACTCTATAAATGTTCATTTTTTTTTAGTCAAAATTTGGAAAGTGTTAAAATGTTAAAATATTTATTTATCTTTGGCTAAACAAAACCTGCCTACAGGTACTTGCGAATAATAAATTACAAACTTAAAATGGAGGGCGAATTATAGGATAAAACTTTACTCTTGACCAATTAAATATAGGAGGACATTATTATGAATGCCCAGATTATCACTGATCAGGAGTTAGTTCGCCACTACATCGCAGGTGACCACTCAGCGCTAGAAAATCTTATTAAAAGACACCAGAGGAAAATTTTTTCCTATATCCTCATGATTGTAAAAGACAGGCCGTTGGCTGAAGATCTTTTTCAGGATACTTTTATTAAAGTGATTAACACTCTAAAAGCAGGATCCTATAATGAGGAAGGAAAGTTTTTACCTTGGGTAATGAGAATTGCTCATAATCTTGTTATTGATTATTTCAGGAAATCAAAACGCATGCAATATGTTGAAAATCAAGAAGATTATGATATATTCGAAACTTTAAATCTTTATGAAGATAATGTTGAAGATAAAATAATTATTGGCCAAATTCATGATGATGTGAAAAAGCTAATAAAATATCTTCATCAAGAGCAGAAAAAAGTATTGATTATGAGGCATTATCTGGATCAAAGCTTTAAGGATATTGCCGAACAAACAAACGTTAGCATAAATACTGCCCTAGGAAGAATGAGATATGCTTTAATTAAACTTAGGAAAATTGCAGAAGAAAAAGCTGTAATTCTAACTAGATAGTTAAAGCAAGGTGAAGTATATTATTAGTAAGGCTGTTATTGACAGCCTTATTTTTTTTTATAATTTTGATTGAACACTAATTCGCTGTAAATGGAAAAGCAATATAATTACTCTCTGAAAAATCTTAATACTTTTAATATTGATGTAAATGCAAAGATTTTTACAGAGGTATTTTCAGAAAACGATATTTTCGGTTTGAT
Source organism: uncultured Bacteroidales bacterium (assembly GCA_964601515.1). GTDB lineage: Bacteria > Bacteroidota > Bacteroidia > Bacteroidales > UBA7960 > PWND01. Next base: position 10,080 of record CAZRNU010000016.1, read on the forward strand.
TGAAGATGAGACATTCTTAATTAATAAAAGGCTGGTATTAGGCGGCGGAAGTAATATCCTTTTCACTAAAGATTTTGATGGAATAGTTGTAAGAATAGGTAACAGAGGAGTTTCTGTTGTTGATGAAGACGATAGATATGTATATGTAAAAGCAGAAGCAGGAGAAACATGGGATGATTTTGTTGACTATTGCGTTAAGAATAATTGGGGTGGATTAGAAAATCTATCGCTTATTCCAGGCTCGGTTGGGGCAAGTCCAATTCAAAATATTGGAGCATATGGGGTTGAAATTAAAGATGTTTTTTATTCATTAAATGCTGTAAATATTTTTTCAGGAGAAACAAAAGAATTCTTTTCAGATGATTGTCGATTTGGATATCGCGATAGTGTTTTTAAAAATTCAGAAAAGGATAACTATATTATAATTTCAGTTGTTTTTAAATTGAAAAAGCATTCACATAATATCAAAATAGAATATGGAAATATTAAGGAAGAATGCATAAGACGAAATATTTTAAATCCTACAATTCAGGATATTAGAAAAGTTGTATGTGATATTAGAAACAGCAAGCTCCCTGAAGTTGGGAAAATAGGAAGTGCGGGTAGTTTTTTCAAAAACCCGATTGTAGATTATGATAAGTTTGTTGAGATTAAATCTAAATTTCCTGAATTAGTTTCATTCCCTGATAATGATAAAGTTAAATTGGCTGCCGGATGGCTTATTGATAAAGCCGGTTGGAAGGGTTATAGAGACGGTGATGCAGGTGTTTATCCGAATCAGGCGTTAGTTCTTGTAAATTATGGAAATGCTAAAGGAGGAGAAGTTTATGAACTAGGACTGAAAATTATTGATAAGGTTAAACATATGTTCGGAATAGACCTTGAGCCGGAAGTTAATGTTTTTTAGTAAGTTGAAGGTTTAAAAAAAGGATGATTTGGTTGTAATTTAAATAAAATATTGACTTCGTAAAAAATTGTATTTACATTTGTTTTTAGTTATAGGTTAATATCTAGGTTATGAGGAAGTTTGAAAAAATCGGAGGAGCAATTGTTTTTCTGTTGTTTTTATTGAGAATTTTTGTTGGCACTGAGTTTAATGTTGTGTTAAGATTAGGGTTGCTCACTTTATCATTATTCTATCTTTGGTTTGGTTTCTTTTTGTTTAATAGAATTGGTTTTTCAGACCTATTAAAGAAAGAAGCACGAAGTAAATTAAATGCTTTCACTATATCAGCTGGGATAGTAATGGGAATTGTTTATTCTTTTTGTATTCTGTCAATTATATATGTGATATATTTTTATGCTCTAATGCAATTTTTGGTTGCAACAGCTGCAGTAGGTGTTATTGCTGCAACATTCTTATTAGGTGTTTATAATACGTTGCATATGCCAATACAGAAGTTTTATAATCAGTTTTACAAAAGATCTCTGATTATTGGGTCTGTAATTATTGCATTATGGCTAACACCCATTGATAAGAGGTTGGAAATTTTATTCAAAAATCATCCGGACTTTATTGAAGCCTATAAAGAGTATAGGTTAGATCCAAGTGAAACTAATTATGAAAAGCTAAAAGAAGCCAGAAGCTTGTTTAAATAATCTGTTAAATATTGAGAGATTTAATTACATCCTCAATTTTCTTTTCCAACTCCCTGTCAATCTCTTCAAAATCTGATTTATTATTCAACTTTCCATATACCCCAAAATAAAACTTAATTTTTGGTTCAGTACCGCTTGGGCGCATTGTTATTTTTGTGCCGTCTTCAAGAAATATCTGAATAACATTTGATTTTGGTAAATCAATAGGTTTTTCAGCTCCTTGCCTCAGGTCCTTTTCAATTGATAATTGGTAATCCTTAATTAGTATTACTTTTGAACCATTTATCGATGAAGGAGGATTTTCCCTTACATTATCCATCATTTGGTTAATCTCCTCAAGTCCTTCTTTGCCCTTTTTTGTTATAGAAATAAGCTTTTCTTTATAAAACCCAAAAAGAACATAAATTTCAACAAGTAATTCGAAAAGAGATTTGTTGTAATTTTTTGCCCAGGCTGCAGCTTCAGCAATAAAACAGCATGAGATTACAGCATCTTTATCTCTTGTATAATCGCCTATCAGGTATCCGTAGCTTTCTTCACCACCACCAATAAATTGTTTTTGACCCTCCAGATTTCTTATTATTTCGGCAATGTATTTAAATCCCGTAAGTACGTCAAAACATTCGATGTTATATGTTTCGGCAATTTTTGATAAAAGCTCAGTGGTTACAATAGTTTTAACAATAAATTCCTTGCCTTTTATTTTATTTTTCTGTTTCCATTGTTCTAGCAAATAAAATATCAAAATGGATGCTGTTTGATTTCCATTTAATGGTATAAGCTTACCTTTAAGGTCTTTTACTGCAATTCCAACTCTGTCTCCATCCGGGTCTGTTGCCATAACTAGGTCTGCATCTATTGATTTTGCTTTATCAATAGCCATTTTTAAAGCAGCAGCTTCCTCAGGGTTTGGATAACCTACTGTTGGGAAGTTTCCATCTGTTATATCTTGCTCAGGAATGTTAATTATATTTGTAAATCCAAACTTTTTAAAAGCCATAGGAGCCAATCTGTATGTAGTGCCATGAATTGGAGTGAAAACAATTTTAAGGTCTTTGTGTTTGGCTATTATTTCCGGTGATAATGAAAGCGAAGAAATTTTTTCTAGATAGCTTTCAATAATAGAGTTTGGAATTTCAATAATGTTGCCTTCAATTTTCTTGAATTTAATATCGTCAACACTCTTTATCTTTCTTACCTCGTCAATAACTTGCTTGTCTTGAGGAGAAATGAGCTGTCCGCCATCCGATCCGTAAACTTTATATCCGTTGTATTCTTTAGGGTTGTGGGATGCGGTAATAACAATACCTCCCTGGCATTTTTGTTCTCTAACAGCAAATGAAAGTAGGGGAGTGGGTTGCAATTCGTTAAAAAAATGAGCTTCAATATTATTGCCGGAAAGCACCTCTGCTGATATTTGAGCAAAGTATTTGCTGTTGTTACGGCAATCGTAAGCAATGGCTACTTTAAGTTTTTCATTTGGAAAGTTTTTGATTAAGAAATTTGCAAATCCTTGGGTTGCCATCCCAACAGTATATTTATTCATTCTGTTTGTGCCAACACCCATTATTCCTCTTAAACCGCCTGTGCCAAATTCAAGGTCAGTGTAAAATGACTCTACAAGTTCTTTTGGATCATTATTTATTAGGTGAGAGACCTGTGCTTTTGTATCAGCATCATAATTTCCTTCTAACCAAATATTTGCCTTAGCAATAATGGCTGGATCAATTTTTTCCATAATGTACAAGTTTATTAAAGAGATTATGAACTATTTCGGCCTAGATCTTTCCATAATTTTTTCAGCTTCAGCATTTCCAAGGTTATATGACCTTGTTGAATATTCATAGGCAAAGTTTGGCTGCCTAAGGTTTGTATAGGCCATTGCAACATTCAGATAGAGCCTTCCCCATTCTTCATCAGTCATTCTGAAATCAAATTTCTGAATTAACTCGATAGCTTTCAGATAATCATTTACTTCTCTTCGATAATCTTTAACGCTGCTATATGCAACTGCTCTGCCCAAAAACCCATCCCAATTTTGATCGTCGTACCTAATAGCAAGAGAATAATCGTCTATTGCGGAATAGAAGCCTGCGCTTTTTTGAGACTGCATCTTAACAAAAGCTCTATTAATAAGAATTTTGGCAATCTCTTTTTCAACTTCTTTTCTCTCCTGTGAATTCCTGGGTGTTGTATCAACAGTTCTAATTGCAATATTAACTGCATTTGTATAGTCATTTAATAAAGCCTGATAATTTCTGCTTTTTTTTCTCTCTATTTGTTCTTCAAGGGTTAATCTTACTGAACCCCTGAATTTATATGCCTCAATATTTCTGTCATTATATTCAATTGCTTCATTAAGTAATGCAAGCGCTCCTTCAAAATTATTCTGTCTGATTTCTCTTTCAGCCTGTCTTGTAAGTTCTAAAGATCTAATAGTATTAATATTTTTCTCATCCTGTTTAACCGCTATTTTATTTAATGTTTCGCGTCCTCTGTCAAAAACTTCAATAGCTTCCTTTAGTTTTCCTGATTCCATTCTTGCGATTCCTTCAAGCATCAGTTTTTTTACTGTTAAAGTATCTTCTTGTGCTCTTACGTTTTGCGATGAAAAAATAAATGTAGAAATTATAGCAATAAAAAATAATCTGGTAATTTTCTTCATATTATGTTTGTTTGTGTTGCTTGTTTGAATATATACTTTTTCTTAAACTGATTAATTAAATTGTTTTAAAAGTTTTATTGAAATACAAAAATAATGAAATTTAGAAATTTTGTTGGTATATAAATGTTATTTCATTCAAGAATTTTTGGATTATTCTAAAAGAATTATGAAACAATAACATTAAAGACTGACCTAGATTATTTTCCCCAAATATACACTCCCGCCAATGCTATTTGCTGAACTGCCGGTAACTGATGAAAGACTGTTTTCTATTTGCAATATTCTAAGCAGCCCCATAAATGCAAATATCATAGCTTCTTTATATTCTATTATCTTCTTGGAAGGAATGGTGATGTTTTTGCTTATATGCTTTTTAAGGAGTTTTATTAGGTATTTGTTATAGGCTCCACCTCCTGAAATTAAAATTTTGTTTCCCTCTTCTCTTTCAACAATGTCTTGAATTTGCATTACAATATGATGATAAAATGTGTTGAGAGTGTTTTCAATAGATAAATTGAATTCTTTAAATATTGGATAAATATTTTCATTTACCCACTCTTCTCCAAGGCTTTTTGGTCCCGGTATTTTGTAATGCTTTATTTCGTTTAGTTTATTCAACATTTGCATATTTGGTTTTCCTTTTGATGCAATATATCCATCGGGGTCGCAACTTAAAAACTCTGATTTATTGCTTATACAGAAAAAATCTTTCACGGGAATCTTAGCATCTAATATTACTTTATTTATAACAAAGTTTGCCGGACAAATGTCGAAGGCTAACGGTATATTGTTTTTCTTGAATGATATATTTGCAAAACCACCCAGATTGATGCAAAAATCATATTCTCCAAAAAGAAGAGTGTCTCCTATTGGCACTAATGGTGCACCTTGTCCGCCCATTGCAACATCCAATGACCGAAAATCGGCTATAACGGTTTTTTTTGTTTCTGCCGCAATTGAAGCTGCATTGCCAATTTGAAACGTCATTTGCTTTTCTGGCTGATGGAATATAGTATGACCATGACTTGCTATAAACTCTGGTTCAACATTTTTATGTATCGATAAATATTTATTAACTTGAGCTCCTAAATATCTTCCGTACTCATTATGTAGTAATATTAAATCTCTGCCTGATAAAAGAGGTGCAAGTCGTAGTTTATTTTCCCACTCTTCAGTATAGGCATAAGTTTCAGCGTGTAATATTTCATACTCCCATTTTTCATCATTTAATTGAAACTTGCAATATGCAATGTCTAGGCCATCTAGTGATGTTCCCGACATAAGCCCTATACCTTTATAAATTTTCATGTTTCAGTTATAATGAAGTTAATAATACTTCAAGTTTTATTCCACGAGAACCTTTAATCAAAACTGTTGATTTGATTATTTTGTTTTGAGTAATCCATTTGTTTGCTGCATTTACTTCCTCAAAATACTGATAGCTTTGATGTTTATCCTTCAGGGTATTAAATACTTTACCTATTAGGATAACCTGTTCAAATTCATGATTATCAATCCATTTTAAAATATTTTCGTGCTCATTTTCTGCATAATCACCCATTTCCAGCATATCACCAAGTATAAGCACTTTTGGTTCAGAACCAAATGACAAAAAGCTTTCCAAAGATGCAAGCATACTTGTCGGGTTTGCATTGTATGCATCCATGAAAATAAGGTTGTGGCCATTATTAATAATCTGTGAGCGGCTATTATCAGGTTTGTATTCTTCGATAGCTTTATTAATGTCTTTTTCTGAAACTCCAAAATAAAGTCCAATTGCAATAGCACACAAAATATTCTCAAAATTATAAATGCCCGTAAGATGTGAGTCTAGTTCTGACTCAACATTCGTTTTGCATGCGCCGAACAATGAGTTAGTAATATATTCTACTTTTAAAAATTCATTTGAATTTACTAAAGTGCCCTGGAGAGCATTATCTGAACTATCTCCATATTTAATTATGTTGTTATAACCTAAAGAAATGTTTTTTAAAATTTTATTTTCTCCTCTTTGAAAAATTACTCCACCTTTTTTTATCAGATGACGATATAATGCTCCCTTCGTTTCAATAATAGTTTCAATGTTTTTAAATCCTTCCAAATGGGCTTTGCCGATATTGGTAATTATACCATGCGTAGGATTAACAAATTCGGAAAGAATTGCTATTTCTCCCGGTTGGTTTGCCCCAATTTCTATAATTGCAATTTCATGAGAATGGTCAATTTCCAGAATAGTTAAAGGTGCTCCAATATGATTATTCAGGTTTCCCCTTGTTGATAAAACATTGAATTTTTTTGAAAGGACTTTTGTAATTAGCTCTTTGGTGGTAGTTTTCCCATTAGAGCCTGTTATAGCTATTACAGGGATTTCAAATTGATTCCTAAATTCTTTTGCTAACTCATGCAAAAACAACAAGCAATTCTCAACCCTAATAATATTTGGGTGTTTATCTTTAATATCTTCATCTATTATAGCAAATTCGCAACCTGATTCAATAGCATTCAATGCAAAATTATTTCCATTAAACACATCTCCTTTAAGTGCAATAAATATATTTCTATTAGTTGCTTTTCTACTATCAGTGCATATTTTATAACCTTTATTTATCAGATTTAATACAAGTTCAAGATTTTTATTCATCAATAGTTGTTATAAATAGTTAGTTGAAATAACATTATTTATTGCAATAAAGACTTTCGATATTTTTAGCGGTAAAAAAACCCATCTGCATATGCAAATGGGTTTTAAAAACCATTATATATTAAGAATTAATATCCTCCTACAGCGCTTCCAACTCTGTTCATAGCGCAACGGAATCCAATATCGTTAGTAGATTCTTGCTCGTCAAGGAATCTTCTGGTTCCGGGAACAATCCAATAAGCACGATCTTTCCAGCTACCACCTTTATAAACGCGTGATTGGTCATTAATTAAAGTAGTGATACCATATTCGTACATAATTTTTTCAGGTTCATTTGCTTTATCTTCCTGATCGAAGAAGATACTTGATGCATGATCTCCATCTCTGTAACTGATATTGTCAGCATAACGATAGTTGCGGCGAGTAAGATTTTCTTCCAGAGTAACATCTCTCCAAATCAGACGGCCAAGGCTGTCTTTTGGAACAATCTGGTCTTCTTCATCTCTCTGAAGAGTTTGGAAGACATTACCTCTAAATGGTCTGAAGTCAGAAAGATCTTCTGCAGATATTGGTCTATAAACATCTTTTACCCATTCACTAACGTTACCTGCCATATTGTATAAACCGTAATCGTTTGGCCAATATGCATAAACAGGTGCAGTAATGTCGGCTGCATCATTTAGATTGCCTGAAACACCCATCATATCACCACGACCACGTTGAATGTTAGCCATAAAATTACCCATTGATTTTGTTTGAGAGCTGCGTACATTATGACCGTCCCATGGGTACATTCTTCTTTCAACGATTCTTTCATAAACAGTATTTCCGATTAGCCCAAGTGCCGCAAATTCCCACTCTGCTTCTGTTGGTAAACGGAATGCAGGAAGCAATAGACCATCTTCACGGCGAACTCTTCTTTCTCCTGTACCTCTTGGATCTAGGTCGCGAAGATTTTGTCTAATCATACCTTCATATTGTCCAACAATATATGCTTCGGTATTAAAGTTTCTCTCATTTACCTGATCTGGATCCCAATCAAGAATTCCTTCACGAATAAGAATATATTCGTTAACTCGGTCTGTTCTCCAGGCAGCGTATTCTCTAGCTTTACGCCAACTAACACCAACTACAGGATGTTCTCTGTAAGCAGGGTGCCTTAAATAATCATATATGTATGGCTCATTATAGGCCAGCCTGTCTCTCCAAACCAGAGTGTCCGGAAGAGCATTAACATACACCTCAGGGTATGTTGCTCCGAAAACTCGGCTAATCCAATATAAATACTCACAATAGTCTAGGTTTCTAACCTCTGTTTCATCCATATAGAATGATGCAACAGTAACACGGCGAGGAATATTGTTCCAGTCGAATAATACATCTTGCTCGGTACGACCCATAACAAATGTACCACCTTCTATAAAGACCAAACCGGGACCTGTTTCTTGACCTTGGTATGCCCTTACTTCAAAACCTCCCGTGCGGGAGTCATTATAGAACCATCCTGTTGTAGGTGAGGATTCTTGTTTGCAAGATGATAATAGAGACACTGCAAAAATAAATGCAAAAATTAACATCAGGTTTTTGGAATTCCTTGTCATAATAGTGTTTTTTTAATGAATTTCACAAAAATAACTAAAAAGTTGGACAATTTAGTATACGATATTTCGATTTTTTTCTTTTACAATCAAATTTCAGTGAAACACTGAGTTCATGGACTCCCGTAGTAATGCCGTAAAGTCCTGATAATGAATAATCATAGCTGTAACCAATGCGATAAAACCCATTGTTGACACCTAATAAAAATATTGCATAAAAATTATTTTTTAGATCATATCTAAGCCATCCCCCTATGGTCATAATCCAATAATCTACATATAATCCGGCATTAATTCTTTGAAATAAGGCTTGATTTTGGTAAATAATATTTGGAGAAATTCTTAAATCTTCATTATTTCCTTTGCCATAAAAGAAGTTATAGCCTAGATGAGCTGTATATTTTATTGGCAGCCGGTCGGGAGTATAAAACCCCATATCAGGCCTTGATAAATGATACGCGGAAATACCGCCATACAAATTTTCTGAATATAACAAGATGCCTGCTGCAAAATCAGCACTGTGCTTCATGTCTGCCGGCGGAGGTGTTTCTCCGGTTGGCAAGTAACTGCTGCTAAATGGGTCGTACTGATCTGCAAAAATATAATTATCCCAACTTAATTCTTTTCTATAGTATGCAGCTTTAACTCCAAAACTTGCTGAATATTTATCTGATAAGTTCAGGTGATATGCATAAACCCCGCCAATAGAATATGTTGCCAGCATGCCTGATTGTCTGTCTGCAAATGCTAATATCCCCAACCCTCCTGATAAAGTAGGAGAATCGCTATCATAAGATACGCTGTAGGTTGAATAGGTTCCAAAAGTTGGCCAAGGATGATTTCTGTAATTAATACTTAGCTTTTTGCATTGTGTACCGGCAAAAGCAGGGTTCAGATATAGTGGATTAGCATAGAATTGAGAAAAAATAGCATCCTGTGCGATGCCCGTAAATGACATCCAACAGATTATCAATAATGTTATGAGTGTTATTCTTTTCAATTTCTCAATGTTTATGCACTAAATGGTTAAACGATAAAGAGATATTACAAGTTTCAATATTGTATTTTATATTTTCAAGTTTTATTCAATTTAATTGCGAAAGTATACTTTTTTATTAATACGATTTATAAGTTTGCAAAGTATATTAATTTCAAAAATAAATTGTGTTTTTTTCCGTTGGTAAAAATATCATGTTTTTTAATATTGTCAAAATTATTTTAATTATGTGTTTGTTTTGTTTGTCAGGGATTTAAGTGGTCTTTTGAAAAACAATTTTATTTTTTGTTTGTTATTTTATTAAAGTTGTTGACTTTTATAGTGAAAATTCAATCTATGTACGTCTTATCAAAGCTAAAAACCATACTTGTTTTTGTGTTTTTATTTGGCTTCAATAATTATAATCAGGGCGCAAGTTCTTTTGTCTCTGATACTCTCAAGGTTGAAATAAAATGGGAAGGAGTAAAAGATTATATTATTGATAAAGAAAACACATTACACTATCTGTCATTTAAAGGAGCTAAATATATAGGAGAGCCTTCAGGGATTGAGGTTTTTAATCATAGGTTTTATTTAGATGTTCCTCATTTCTACCCGGAAATATATTTGTCTGAAGTAATTACAGAGCCTGCAACAAATGATGAAAGTGTTTTTCTTCAAAATCTAGGGTATTTTAATGAAGAATTTCAAGAAATATTTAAAAAAGAAGGTTCAGTAAATGAATTTTTTCTTGATTATTTTGTTGTTCCTGTTAGGTATAATGCTGAAATTGGAATTTATGAAAAGCTCCAAAGCTTTAATTTGGTATACAATTATATATATGATCCAAAACTTTCTTACGGAAGTATTCATGAATATACCGATAATTCGGTATTAGCGTCAGGGAGCTGGTACAAGTTGTGTGTTAATGAAACGGGAATATACAAGCTTAGTTATGATGATTTGATTTCCTTGGGTATAGATCCGGCTCAAGTCCAGAAATCATCTATTGCACTATATGGTAATGGAGGTGGAATGTTGCCTGAGCCAAATGATTTGCTTAAACCTGATGATTTGATTGAAAATGCAATATTCGTAAGTGGAAGCTCAGGTGTTTTTGGCCAAAATGATTATTTGTTGTTTTATGGACAAAGTCCTCATAATTGGGAATTTGATAATACAAGTAAATTGTTTTCTCATAAAGTCCATTTGTATGCTAATGAATCTTGTTATTTTCTGACAACATCCGCAACAAATGGCAAACGAATTCAAAGTCGTCAGTCAGCAACTGAAAATGCAACTCATCAGATTTCGAAGTTCCAGGATTATGCTTTTCATGAAAATGATTTGTACAACCTTATTGAAAGCGGTAGAGAATGGTATGGTGAAATCTTTGACATTACTCTATCTAGAACATTTGATTTTAGTTTCCCTAATTTAGATAATGCATCCAAAGTAACTGTTGTTTTTGATGCCGCTGCAAGATCTACATCGGCTAGTAGTTTTGTCGTTAAGTCAGGAAGTAATCAGAAAATTATCAATATAAGTTCAATAGATCCTGCGGCTGTGACGTCTTATTATGCAAGGGCGGGAAGTGGAGTCCTTGATTTCTTTCCACCATCAGGAAATAGTATATCTGTTGAAGTTATTTATAATAAAACTGCAACCGGTGGAAGGGGATGGTTAAATTATATTGCAGTTAATGCTACTCGCAATTTGCAATTTTCCGGATCTCAGATGGGTTTTAGAAATGTGATGAATGTTGGCAGCGGCAATATTTCTAATTATACAATTGGGAATGCAAATAATCAAATTGTTATCTGGGATGTTACTGATCCTTATAATATTGTTAGTCAAAGTTATCAATTGTCAGGAAGTCAGGCAAGTTTTCGAGTCGAGACCGGTGTTTTACGTCAGTTTTATGCATTTAATGGAACATCATTCAAAACAGCTAATTTAAAGGGAGATATCCAAAATCAGAACTTGCATGCCATTGCCGGTGTGGATTTAATTATAATTTGTCCTGATGAATTTTTGTCGGAAGCTACCAGATTGGCAAATTATAGATTTGAGAATGACGGGCTTACTTCAAGAATAGTGACACCTGAGCAAGTTTATAATGAATTTTCATCAGGTGTCCCGGATATTGCTGCAATTAGGAATTTTTTAAAAATGTTTTACGACAGAGCTGATGGTTCTGACAATTATCCTAAGTATTTATTGCTGTTTGGTAATGGTACTTATGATAATAGAGATATATTAGGCTATGGGGGTAACCTAATTCCAACGTTTCAAACGTTGGAATCTTTGCACCATGGCGAATCATGGATGACAGATGATTTTTTCGGGTTGTTAGATGATATTGAAGGGGATGGTGCAAGCGGAATGTTGGATATTGGAATTGGACGCTTCCCTGTGAGGAATTTAGAGCAAGCTAAAAACACAGTTGATAAAGTGATTAGGTATGATAATAGAGTTGAAGGATGGGACCCGGGTAGTGACGATTTATACTGGCTTAGCAAAATTTCTAACTACTCCGACTGGAGAAATATGATAACATTGATAGCTGACGATCAAGATGTGAATATTCACTTTAATCAGGCTGAAGCTATATATCAAACACTACACACACAGTATCCTGTTTATAATATTGAAAAAATTTATCTTGATGCTTATGAACAAACTAATTTGGCAGGAGGCTCAAGATATCCTGAGGTTAATAAAGCTATTAATAACAGAGTGAATCAAGGAGCTTTGCTTGTGAATTATATCGGACACGGTGGTAGGCTTGGATTAGCACACGAGAGGATAGTTACTTTTGATGATATAAATACCTGGAATAATTTTTACAATATGCCGGTTTTCTTAACTGCCACTTGTGAATTCAGCGCTTTTGATATTGCCTCGCCTGAGGATCTTTCAGCTGGAGTCAGGATTTTTCTTAAAAAAGATGGAGGAGCAGCAGCTTTGTTTACAACTACAAGATTAGCATGGTCTAGCGCAAATTTTTCTCTGAATGAACGGTTTATTGATAATGCTTTTAAACCAATGAGCAACGGGAAAATGCCAAGGCTTGGTGATTTGCTCAGATTGTCAAAAACTTCTGCCGATAAAGTTAAGAATTTTGTATTGCTAGGCGACCCCTCAATGCAAATGGCTTATCCAAAGTATAATATAGTAACAGAAATAGTCCCTGACACACTTAAGGCATTTCAAAAGGTTGAAGTATCGGGGTATATTACCGACCAAAACGGAAATCTTGTAGATAATTATAATGGTGTGGTATTTCCAAAAGTGTATGACAAGAAAAAAGGATATACTACCCTTGCAAATGATGCCGGAAGTACAGCCAGTAATTTTGATATGCAAAACTCCGTTATATACAAAGGAAAAGCCAGCGTTGTAAATGGTAAGTTTACTTTTTCTTTTGTGGTTCCTCAAGATATTAATTATTCCTACGGAGCAGGAAAGCTTAGTTATTATGCTGATGATGGAAGTATTGATGCAAAAGGATTTAGCAAGAATTTCATTATAGGTGGAACATCAGACAATTATAACGCAGATAATAATGGACCGTTAATCAGATTGTTTATGAATGACTCAACTTTTGTGTCGGGCGATATTACTGATGAGAATCCTATTTTGATAGGATTTCTTTATGATGAAAGCGGCATTAACGTTACCGGAAATCTTGGGCATGATCTTATAGCTTTTCTTAATAATGACAGAGCAAATACTTTTGTTTTGAATCAATTTTATGAAGCTGATTTAGATACATATAAAAGTGGAAAGTTTGCTTACCCGTTTTTTAATATTTCGGAAGGAAGTCACACTCTTACATTGAGAGCTTGGGATGTTTTTAATAATTTTTCTGAAGAGTCAATTGATTTTGTAGTAAGTAGCTCGGCGATGCTTGCACTTTATGATATTTTGAATTATCCAAATCCATTCAATAATAAAACAAGCTTTGTATTTAAGCATAATATTCCGGCTGAAGACATGGAGGTTAGTATTGATATTTATAATATCAACGGTCAAATTGTAAATAGTTTGAAAACAGATATTGAGTCTATAGGATATCAATCTCCGCCAATAGAATGGGATGGAAAAGATAATTATGGCAGGCCTATTGGCTCAGGTGTTTATGTTTATAGAATAGTTGTTAGAACCATTGACGGAAGAAGAGTTTCAGGATCAAGTAGGTTGGTGATAATAAGATAGATTATTGTAAATTTAATTTTTAGCAATAACCTAGTTTTTTTATCGTTATATTTGCGCCCTGATTTATAATGCTTTGATTATTAACTTCGAATAATATTTACAGGGCTTTAATTGTTTGTTAACGAATATATTAGTTTGAAAATCAAAATTAAGTATGAACATGAATATTAGTTTTTTGAAAAGATTATTCTCGGTGTTACTTTTGTTGATGGTTAGTAACTCAATCTCATATTCTCAAGATGACAATGGTTCGTCAAATAATGAAAATGTTAACACTGTTACTACAGCAGTCCCTTTTCTTATGATAACGCCTGATGCAAGGGCAGGTGCTATGGGCGATGCAGGTGTTTCTTCAACTCCAGATGTTTTTTCAATGCATTGGAACCCTGCTAAATATGCTTTCACTGAATCAAAATTTGCTGCTGCCTTAAGTTATACACCATGGTTGAGAAATCTTGTTAATGACATTGGTTTGTCATATTTAAGTGGCTATTATAAAATTGATGAACTTCAAACAATTGCTGCGTCATTGATGTATTTTTCTTTGGGTGAAATTCAGTTTACCGATATAAATGGTTTGCCAATGGGGACATACAAGCCAAACGAAATGGCAATTGATTTTGCATATGCAAGGTTGTTGGGAGAGCAACTTTCAGGTGCTATTGCTGTACGATACATTTATTCAGATCTTACTCAGGGACAGGTTGTTGAGGGAATGCCAACAAAGCCGGGGCGTGCTGTTGCTGCTGATGTTTCAGCATATTATAAAAATGAGCTTGAATGGAAAACACCAGCTTTGTTTGCATTTGGATTCAATATCTCAAATATTGGAAATAAGATTTCTTATACTGACGATGTTAATGCGAATTTTATTCCTATCAACTTAAGACTTGGTCCATCTATGTTGTTTGATCTGGATGATTTTAACCAATTTGCTGTAATGGTAGATCTAAATAAATTGTTAGTTCCTACCCCAAACCCTGAGAGAGCTGAAGAAATTCAAAATATGTCTGTTGTTTCAGGAATGTTTAACTCTTTTTCAACTGCACCCGGCGGTTTTAGTGAACATCTTAATGAAATCACATATTCGGTTGGTATGGAATATCTTTATGATAAACAGTTTGCTATCAGAGCCGGATATTTCAATGAGCACAGACTAAAGGGTAACCGTAAGTATTTTAATATGGGATTTGGATTGAAATATAATGTACTTGCTCTAGACTTTAGTTACTTGGTTCCTGTTGGAGTACTTAGTCCGCTTCAGAATACAATTCGTATTTCTTTGTCATTCGATTTCCATTCATATTCTATACAGCAACGAAAATAAAGTAAAAAGTAAAACTTTCGCGATGAATATAAGGGTTGGTATAGGTTATGATGTTCATAAACTTGCGGAGGGTTATAAACTATTTATTGGTGGAATAAAAGTGCCTTTTGAAAAGGGTGCTGTTGGACATTCAGATGCTGATGTTCTTATTCATGCAATAATGGATGCACTGCTAGGCGCCGCTGCGCTGAGAGATATCGGATTTCACTTTCCTGATACTGATAATAATTACAAAGGTATTGACAGTAAAATACTTCTAAAGAAAGTCAAAGAAATATTGGAATATCATAACTGGGAAATTGTTAATATAGACTCTGTAATTTGTCTTCAGGCTCCTAAGATATCTCCTTTAATTCCGGAGATGCAACAAACTATTGCCGATGTGCTGAGTTTGGAACCTGATAAGGTAAGTGTAAAAGCAACAACGACTGAAAAGCTTGGTTTTATAGGAAGAGGCGAGGGGATAAGCGCCCAGGCTGTTTGTTTGATTGCTAAGAAGTAAGTTGTAAGTCGGCAGTCTTAAGTCGTAAGTCGTTAGTCTATATCTTAACCTTAACCTTAATATTTACCTGTCCAGTTTAAAGCTTGCGCCCAAATACACCCTTCTTACTTCTTCGTCCATAGCAAGATCTTCGGCTGTTCCTGATTTAAGTATTTTCCCTTCAAATAATAGATATGCTCTGTCTGTAATACTGAGAGTTTCATGAACATTATGGTCTGTTATCAGAACGCCGATGTTTTTGGCTTTAAGCTTTTTAACAATAGATTGAATATCTTCAACTGCAATTGGGTCTACTCCGGCAAAAGGCTCATCAAGTAGGATATATTTTGGATCAACAGCTAATGAACGAGCAATTTCTATTCTTCTTCTTTCTCCACCTGAAAGAGTATTGCCTTTGCTTTTTCGGATTGCCTGAAGTCCAAATTCCTCAAGGAGTGATTCTAGTTTTTCTTTTTGTTCTTGTTTGCTTTTCTTTGTAAATTCCAATACAGCCTTTATGTTATCTTCAACACTTAAATTTCTAAATACACTTGCCTCCTGAGCTAAATATCCAATTCCCCTCTGAGCTCTTTTATACATCGGTAGTTTTGTTATATCTTCATTTCCTAGAAAAATAGTACCTTCCAATGGTTTAATTAATCCAACAATCATATAAAAAGTAGTTGTTTTACCTGCACCGTTGGGTCCTAAAAGCCCAACAATTTCTCCTTGATCCAGAGATATTGACACATTATTTACAACAGCTCGGTTTTTGTATTTTTTAACCAGATTTTCAGTATATAGCCTTAAGCCCTGGTTTTCTGAAGATGCTTTTTCCATAAATTGAGGTTATATTTTTTGAGTATAATTGACAAAAATATATAATTAGAAAAATTAGTAAATATTATTTTGTGCTGATAGATAATAGTGCTATATTTACGTTACAAATGTATAGAATTTATTAATAAGGTTGGCGGATGGAAACCAAGTGTGATATTTCACTTCGAGATTTGTTAAAAAAGATATTCGGGTATAGCAATTTCAAGGGTGATCAAGAAATAATAATTCAAAATCTTCTTCAGGGTAAAGACTCATTCGTTATAATGCCAACAGGTGCCGGTAAATCAATGTGTTACCAACTCCCTGCTTTAATAAGTGAAGGGACGGCAATCATTGTTTCTCCTTTAATTGCATTGATGAAAAATCAGGTAGATGCTATTAGGAATTTTGCATCTCATGACGGCATAGCTCATGTGTTGAATTCTTCTCTTACAAAGAATGAAATTATTAAAGTAAAACAAGACCTTACAGACGGAATTACAAAAATGTTGTATGTTGCTCCGGAATCTCTTACTAAAGATGAAAATATCCAGTTTCTTAAAGATATTAATATTTCTTTTTTTGCTGTCGATGAGGCTCATTGTATTTCTGAGTGGGGGCATGATTTTAGACCGGAATATCGTAGGTTGAGGCCTATTATTAATGCATTAGGGAAGCCTGTGCCGGTTATTGCTCTTACAGCAACTGCAACTCCAAAAGTACAGCAGGATATTCGCAAGAATTTGAATATGCAGAATGCAACCCTGTTTATATCATCTTTTAATAGGCCAAATCTTTATTATGAAATAAGGCCGAAGAATGAAAATTCAATTAAAGATATAATTAGGTTTGTGAAGGCAAATCCGGGCAAATCCGGAATTATTTATTGCCTGAGTAGAAAGAAAGTAGAGGAAGTTGCTGAAACTCTGCAGGTAAATGGTATAAGAGCATTGCCCTATCATGCGGGATTAGAAACAAATGTGAGAGTTACAAATCAAGATAAGTTTCTTATGGAGGATGTAGATGTTATTGTTGCTACAATAGCATTTGGAATGGGTATTGATAAACCGGACGTAAGATATGTAATTCATTATGACATTCCTAAAAGTTTAGAAGGCTATTATCAGGAAACAGGTCGTTCGGGCAGAGATGATGGAGAAGGGAATTGTATCGCATTCTACTCTTATGAGGATATTAAAAAATTAGAAAAATTTTTAAAGGGTAAGCCGGTTGCCGAACAAGAAATTGGAATGCAATTACTATATGAAACAGTTGCCTATGCTGAGTCTTCATTATGTCGCAGAAAGGTATTGTTAAACTATTTCGGCGAAAATTACCCAAATGATAATTGTGGGGCATGTGATAATTGTTTATATCCTAAAGAAAAATTTGAAGGAAAAGAATATATTTGCCTGCTGATTGAAACAGTAATTGAAATTAAAGAATTATTCAACGCAAAACACGTAATTAACATACTTATGGGAAAAAATTCAGCAACCATAAAATCCTGCAAACACAATAATTTAGAGGTTTTTGGGAAGGGAGCCGACCAGGATGAGAAATTCTGGAGCGCCGTGATCAGACAGAGTCTGGTAGAGAGATTGTTAGATAAAGATATTGAAAATTATGGTCTACTTAAGGTTACATCAAAAGGTAAGAAGTATCTTGAATCTCCCACTTCAATTAAACTAAGTAAGGATCATGATTATAACAGCCCTGATGATGACCCAATGGGCAGAGGCGGTCAAAAAACCAGTGCCAGCGACAAAGTATTATTCGCACTTTTGAAAGACCTTAGAAAGGAAATTGCTAAGAAAAATAATCTGCCTCCTTTTGTAATCTTCCAAGACCCATCTCTTGAAGATATGGCAATACAATATCCCATAAACCTAAACGAATTAAAGCAAATTACGGGTGTTGGTGCCGGAAAAGCCGAAAAGTTCGGTAAGCCTTTTGTTGAGCTTATAACCAAATATGTTGAAGAAAACGAAGTTGAAAGGCCAATGGATATGATTGTTAAATCTGTTGTGAATAAATCAGGCCTTAAGGTATATATAATTCAAAATATTGACAGAAAAGTATCTTTAGAAGATATTGCGTTTACAAAAGGCATTGAATTCGAAGAGGTATTGGCTGAAATTGAAAGCATTGTAGCCTCAGGAACAAAAATCGACATAAGTTATTATATAAATCAAGTGATTGAACCTGATAAACAGGAAGAGATCTTTGAATATTTTTCAACTGCTGAAACAGATTCTTATCTTGATGCTCTTAAAGAGCTTGGAGAAGACGATTATACCGAAGAAGAAATAAGACTTATGAGAATCAAGTTTATGTCGGAAATGGGCAATTAAAAACTAATGTTTATTAACCTAACTAATTTCCAGCATTATTTATAAGGTTAGCCTTATTTATAATGCTGAATTATTTAAATAAAACTAAAATATTGAATTATGGAAAACGAAAAAATTGAAAAATGTTCAGGCAATACCAAATTTAGTGTGTTTGCAGCAATTAATTTTATTACGCTTATTGCAGTTGTTATTCTATTTGTTTTGCATTTTACAAATAGCAGTCAAACTGCAATGATTGAAACATCATCAAAAGACAGTACTGCAACCGAAGGAGTTAGAATAGTACACGTTAATAGCGATGAAATTGTTGAGCAATATTATCTTACAGATATTCTTAAAAATGATTTTGAAAAAGAGAAAAAGAGCCTTGAGAATGAATTTGTAAGACGTCAGAGAACTTTCCAAAAAGATGTTGAGACTTTCCAAACGAATGTTCAGCAAGGGAAAATATCTAATGAAAATGCAATGAAGAGAGAAAGAGAATTGATGCTAACCCAACAGGAGTTGTATGAACTAAACGAATCGTTTACAGAAAGATTAATGATGTTGGAAATGGAAATGCAAAAACAAATAACAGATAGCCTTACAACCTTTTTAGCTCGTTATAATCAGAAAAAAAACTATGATTATATTCTTGGTTACGCTCGTGGAGGCGGAATTCTTTTTGCAAATCCAGGTGTTGATATAACTCAAGATGTTATTGAAGAGTTGAAGAAAATTGAACCTAAGAAATGAGAAAAATAAAAAACGTTATTGTTATTTTCCTTCTGATTCATATAATGTTAATGCCTTCATTTTTATTTGGCGGTGATAACTTTACTTTAGTTATTCATGGAGGCTCGGGTAATATACCTCGAGAAACCATTACCGAACAAGAAAGGGTTGAGTATGAATCAGTCCTTGCACTTGCATTAAAGCACGGAGAGCAAATGTTGAAAAGTGGTGCCGATGCAATAGATGTTGTTGTGGAAGTAGTAAAAATTCTTGAAGATTCTCCATTGTTCAATGCTGGTAAAGGTTCTGTTTTTAATATTGATGGAAGAAATGAGCTGGATGCCTCAATAATGTGCGGAAAAACAGGAAATGCCGGTGCTGTTGCAGGTGTTACAACTATAAAAAATCCAATCGAAGCTGCAAAAAAGGTAATGGACAATTCTCCACATGTTATGCTCGTGGGGAAAGGCGCTGAGCTATTTGCATTTGAGCAGGGAGTGAAAATTGTTGACCCTTCCTACTTTTTTGACCAAAAAAGATGGGATCAGTATAGGGAAGCTCTAAAAAGAAGTCAGGGATATATTGAATTTGAAGAACAAAATGAAAAGATGGGCACTGTCGGTGCTGTTGCAATTGATATACATGGTAATATGGCTGCAGCAACTTCAACCGGAGGTATGGTTGCAAAAAAATACGGTAGAGTTGGTGACAGCCCGATAATTGGTGCCGGCACTTATGCTGAAAATGGAGTTTGCGCAGTATCTGCCACAGGACATGGAGAATTTTTCATAAGAAATGTTGTTGCTTATGATATTGCAGCACAGGTAAAATATGCAGGAAAATCTATTGAAGAAGCCGCCCGTAATATAATTAAAGGAAAACTAGCTGATCAAAAAGCAAATGGTGGGGTAATAGTTGTTGATGTAAATGGAAATGTTGCCATGGTTTTTAATACAACGGCAATGTTTCGCGGTTTTATAAATCATAAAGGAGAGTCTCAAGTAAAAATATTTGAAGAATAATTTACTTCTGATTTTCGTATTGCATTACTTCATCATTAAAATAATCCAATATCACGCCGGCGTCGATAAACATTTTTTCTGACTCAGCTCCGGCGTGATATTTTTTTTCACAAACAACTCTTTTTATTCCACAGTTAATTATAAGCATTGCACATACTCTGCATGGAGTCATTCTGCAATATAAGGTTGCGCCCTCAATGCTTATTCCAAGTCTGGCTGCCTGACAAATAGCATTTTGTTCTGCATGAACTGTCCTGACGCAATGCATAGTTGTGCTTCCATCTTCATGTAGCATTTTTTTCATCTGATGACCTACATCATCGCAGTGAGGCAGATTTTTGGGAGAACCAACATAACCGGTAACAAGTATTTGTCTGTCGCGCTCAATTACACAACCGCTTCTTCCTCTGTCGCATGTAGCTCTCTTGCTTACCGTATGGGCTATTTCCATGAAATATTCATCCCAGCTAGGGCGATTGTACTCAGATGTTTTTTCCTGCATATGTCTGTTTGTTTTATTTGAGTTTCAAAATTATAACATTTACTTGAACATCAATTTTTAATTGATTTTTTTTTGATATATATGGACTAAATTTCCTTAATTTTGAAATTGCTAATTTTTGCTAAAAACTCGAAAAGATTTTATCTATGAAAAGATTCCTAACAATAATAGTCGGTGTTTTATTCTTTTTCAAGCTGCTTTCTATTAATTCATCTCATGCACAAGGGGTTTCGCAATTAGAATTTGATGCGCTTGTTGCATTCTATAATGCAACAAATGGAAATAGTTGGACAGATAATACTAATTGGAATTTATCTGCAGACCCGGCTGATGTTGACAGTAATTGGGCTGGTCTTACGGTAATAGGTGGGCATGTTACACAAATTATTTTAAATGGCAATAACCTCTCAGGAACGTTGCCCCCTCAAATTGGCGATTTCTCCATGCTTAAGGATCTTATCATTCATAATAATAACATCGGCGGAAATATACCGACTCAAATTGGTAATCTTACAAACCTTGAATGGGCCCGTTTGCATAGAAATCAGTTTACAGGGAACATTCCGGTTTCGTTTCAAAATCTAGTTAGCGTGGTAAAGCTAGAGCTTAATGAAAATTTTCTCACAGGAGATATTCCCACAGGGTTGGGAAATTTACCCAACCTCGAAGAACTTCAACTTCATCAGAATACATTTACAGGTGATTTGCCCGATACATTCAGTAATCTCACTAAACTAAAAGTTCTTACTTTAAGAAACAATCTTTTTACATATGTTCCAAATTTATCACTTAATACTGCTTTGGCGGAGTTAAAGGTTCAGAATAATAGATTACATTTCGATGGAATAGAGCACAATATTGGAATTGGCTTGCCAACTTTAGATTATGTGTATGCACCACAGGCAAAAGTTGGGGTACTCGAAAACTATGATTTATATTGCGGGGAACAAGTTATTTTGTCGGTAAGTGTTGGTGGAGTGAACAATACTTACAAATGGTTTAAAGATGGAACAGAAGTTCCAGGAGCAACAAATACAACGCTAAATATCAATAGCATGACTTCTTCAGATGCCGGAACCTATCATTGTGAAGTTAGAAATACTGTTGCTACTGCTCTTGTTCTTTCATCCGAAAATAAAGTAGTTAATTACCTTGGTGCAACAGTGCCGGTTGTTGCCTCATTAGCAGCTTCAGGGATAACAAATAGTGCAGCAACCATATCCGGTAACGTAATTTCCGGTGGGTGCGAAACTGTTACTGAGAGAGGATTGTTTTGGGGTGCTTCTACAAATGTAATCACTACAGGAACAAAAGTTGTTCTTGGCTCAGGAACAGGAAGCTTTTTTACACAAATAACATCACTAGCTCCGAATACTACTTATTACTTCAGAGCTTATGCTATTAATAGTATGGGCACGGCTTATGGAGATGAACTAAGTTTTGTTACTCTTGCAAATTTGCCAACAGTTACAACAACCGATGCAGCTAATATTCAGGCATATTCAGCCACACTAGGAGGAAATGCGGTTTCAGGTGGAGGGCTTGATGTGCTTTTAAGAGGTGTTTATTATGGAACTGAAGAAAATCCCGAAACCACAGGAAGTCAAGTAGTGATGGGGCATGGATTAGGTAATTTTTCAGATTTGGTAGAAGGATTAACTCCGGGAACATTATACTACTTTAAAGCATTTGCCACTAATACGCAAGGCATGGCTTATGGTGAACAGAAATCATTTACAACACTGCCGGTGCCACCTGTTGTGTTCACTGAAGAGGCTTACGACATTACTCATAATTCAGCAATTGTTGGTGGTTATATTGATTATACCGGAGGTGCACCTATAACATCAAGAGGTGTTTATTGGGGCACTCAACAAAATCCGTCTACAACTGGTACGCAATTTAGAATGGGCACTGGATCAGGAGATTTTTTCAATACGCTTGCTGATTTGCAGCCTGTAACTACATATTACGTGCAGGCTTTCGCAACAAACAGTGCAGGAACTACTTTTGGCGAGCAAGTCGAATTTACTACTTTAGCAACTATTCCGGATGTGGAAACCATTGATGCTTCTGATATTACTTCTACTTCAGCAAGAATTAACGGGCAGGTTGTTTTTGATGGAGGTTCTACAGTTTTTGAAAGAGGATTTTATTGGGGCTTAGACCCAAATCCTATGGATAATGGAGAATTGGTTCAGTTGGAGCCGGGTGATGCGATGTTTTCTCAATTTCTTGATGGACTGGAACCTTCAACATACTATTATTTTCAGGCGTTTG
Organism: uncultured Bacteroidales bacterium; assembly: GCA_964601515.1. Taxonomy (GTDB): domain Bacteria; phylum Bacteroidota; class Bacteroidia; order Bacteroidales; family UBA7960; genus PWND01. Next base: position 33,279 of record CAZRNU010000016.1, read on the forward strand.
CAATTAATTCTGAGGGGATGGGCCTAGGGGAAATCCTTAGTTTCTATACCGAATTAGCCGAACAAATAGTTTTTATTCCAACAGCATTTAATCCATATAGTAGCATAGAGGTAAACAGAACATTTAAACCAATATTTGAGTTTACGCCATCTGATTATGTTATTGAAGTATATAACAGATGGGGTTCGCGAGTGTTTTATTCTGATAGTTTTAATGATGGTTGGAATGGATTCGCAAATGGAATAGAATCACCTATTGGCCCTTATCAGTATAAAATTCGATATACTGACGAAAAAGGGGAGAAACATGTAAAATTTGGTGTTGTTAACCTTGTAAGATAGGCTATTTGCTTACAAACTTTTGATAAAAATCTTCTGTCTGATTGTATAATTGAGATACATCTCCATTGTTGCTTATCACAAAATCTGCCTGTTTGATACATTCAGATAAATTTTGCTTGTTAGGATCGGTAGATTTCATTTCACGCTTTTCGTTTTCAAGAAAAGTATCAAAAGTCACATTGTCAGTTTCTGAAGCTCGTTGAACAATTCTTTCATAGCGTATTTTAGGGTCTGCATCTACTGCCAATAGAAAGAAGTTTGGTTTTGATTTTAGCATCTCGATCTCTCCGGGTGTTCTTATGCTTTCTATTATGCAATTCTTGCCGTTTTTAAAAGCTTTTTCGTAAAGAAGCTCAATAAGATATGCAGGTGAGTTATCTGCTCTAAGTTCATTTGCCAGGTTTGTTAGGGTGTCTCTGTTTACAGGCATGCCTCTTTTATTTAGTTCTTCCGTAATTAATCCTCTGACTGAATAATGAATAAAGGATTTGTTCTTTACTAAATATTCAACGACTGTTCCTTTGCCGGCGCCTAATGTACCTGTAATTCCGATGATTATCATGTGAGTTTTTTTCAAAAGTAAGAAAAAATAGAAATCATCGAGCCATTAAATTTGTTTTAGGAATAAAATCAAAATTGTACTTTCGCGGTAAATACTTTTAAAATGAAGTCTTATTTAGTAAAAAACATTGTTAATATTCTGTTGTACGTTTCAATGGGGTTTTTTATTTGGTATCTGTATAGCCTCGATTATTTTGTTATAACAGAATTGAAAATTAATTACTTCTATTTATCATTGTCAATGTTTTTTATGTTTGCCGGTTTTTTCCTCACAGCAATTAGCTGGTGGTATATACTCAAACAACATAACATATCTCCGGGATTAAGAAAGAGTATTATTTCACACGGATTATATGTTTTTACAAAATACATTCCCGGTAAAGTATGGGTAATTTTGGGTAGGGCAGGGGCGGTAAGCAAGTATACAGGGGTTTCTTTAAACGAGCTTTCGGTTATTTCTCTCAAGGAACAGTTTGTATATGTGATTTGGGGATTGATTTTGGGATTAATTCCGGTGATTTATATATTCGGATTCGGGTTGTATGCACTATTTGTTCTGCTTACCATTGTAGGGTTATTGCTGTTATTCTTTTCTAAACCTATACACAGATTAGGAATATTTATATTGTCAAAGCTTTTTAGAAAACCTATTGAAATTCCATACATAAACCTCAAAACAGCAACCAAGGTTTCGGGATTTATATTGCTGTACTGGCTGTCGTGGTCAGTTGGATTCTATTTTTTGCTGTATTCGGTTTTTGAAGATGTGTCGATATTAAGCGCTTTCTCTTTTCCATTGGGTGTCTCTTTTGGTGTATTGGTATTGTTTCTCCCGGGTGGAATAGGCGTTAGAGAATCTATAATAACAGGATATCTGGTTTCTCTCGGTGTTTCTTTGGAAATGGCAATTACAATTTCAGTTCTGCAAAGACTTTGGTTTATCTGTGGTGAAGTCTTTGTTTTTTTATTATCTGTGGTTTTAAGAATAAAGAAATAAAACTTGTCTGCTCATAGTGTTTTTTCTAATTATACAGATTTTATCAAATGCAAACTCAATGTTATATTAATCTCAATCTGCGCAAATCAGCGTTATCAGCGGAAAAAATCTCCCGCAGATGGCTCAGATACTAGCAGAGTTTTTGATAATAGTATTTAGGGAAATCTAACTTTTATTCAACTTGTCATTATTCTGAATATCCATCCACATAGCAAAAAGCAGCGATTGGAATCCGCTTATGAATGAAAACATAAAAGCAATCGCTGTAAGAGGATTAACAGTTAATCCCTGAATTGCCACGGCAACAATCTTTACACCATAAGGAATCGATATTCCGAGCAAGATAAATGCAAAATGATAAAGAATAAACAATGGATGAAAATCTCTAATCAGATATCTGTTCCATATTCTTTTGAAGAACGACTTTTTTAGCAACCAGATAATGGGTAATACTATTTTTCTGACTTTCATTTTTGATTGCTCTCCAACATTGTAAATTGGTTTAATCGGGACTTCCTTCAAAGTGCAGCAGGCTATGTTTAGTTTTACCAGCATGTCGTTTGGCATTCCGTATCTTGGATATATTTTATACAATTTAATTGCCTGAAGTGCTTTTAAAGATATTGCAGTATATCCGGTTTGAGTATCTGAAACCGACCAATAGCCACTTGCAACTTTTGTGAGTATTGATAGGATTGAATTTCCAATAAAACGTTTTTTGGGAATAAGGAATGCAGCACTTTTATGTGATAATCTATTTCCTTTAACATAATCAATATTCTCTTCAATTACCGGCAAACAGATAGATTCCAGTTCGTCAGGATCCATTTGTCCGTCGCCTGCCATCACAGCAGTACAATCAATCAAATTATCCTTTGCCCACTTATAGCCTCTGGCAATTGCACCACCAACGCCCGAGTTTTTAAGCAGGTTAATTAAAACTATTTTTTCGTCTGCTTCAGCTGAAATAACTTCTGAAGGAGCAAAATATTCAAGTTCTTTTTTATTCAATTCTTCAAGAATTAAATCAGCTTTATTGTAAAGATTCTTTATTACTTTTTCCACAACAGGTATAGACGCCTTATTTAGCTTTCCAAAGTATGTTTTTACAACTTCTGCTGTTTTGTCCTTTGAGCAGTCGTTTACAATTACAATTCTGTCAACAAATTCGGGCATGCTTTCAATAACAAGTCCAATCTGTGTTTCCTCATTGTATGCAGGTACTACAACTGCAATGGTTTTTCCGTTAATCATTTTCAATTAAAATTTGGTTTATATCCAAAGTATCTTGTTTTGGTGGTTCTTCCTTTTTTTTCGATTGAGGGTCAATAGCCACATATATTCCTTTTCGGGCAAGGTCGTAATCAGGTATTTTTATTAGTTGCCAGTATCTTTCAGTTGGTCTTTTCTTTAAAAATGTTTCCCAATAAGCCTCTTTATTCATCCACCAATAGTGTATTGCTCCCATAATGTATTGCTTGGTTTGAAAATAGCTAAACCAAATCAAAACAGAAAGCAGCAGCAAAGCAGGTAGTTTTATCAGCTTACGTTGCTCAAATACAATACTCATAACAGCAGCGAAAGGGATGGCCATTAAAGCATATGAATCAATAAAAGCACGCAATCTGAATCCGCCTCCAAACCACCACGACCACCAGCAAGAAAGTATGTAAATGTTTAAAACCTTAAACACAAGTATTGGTAAAAATGCTCCTTTAAATCTCCATGGCAAAGCAAATATTCCAAGAAATGCAACAAGCATAAGAGGAGTGTAAACAAACCAGCCCTTTTTATAACTTAGTAAAATATTGAAAATTTGAGGGTTGTGCCAGAAGAAGCTTCCTTCAAGTTCACCGTAAGAGAAGAAGAAAAACATTCCTGAGATATATTTCCAATAGATAAACTGTGGCAACCAGGCCACTATAAATAACAAAGCCATTATAGCCACAAAATGAAATTTTTTCAGAAAGTATAAAAATCTCTCTTTGAATGCATTAATGCTGTCAACACCCCAAAGGAAGAATACAACAAGAATAATAATATTAGTTGGTCTAACAAGTGTGATGAAGCCGGCTAAGAATCCTAACAGCATTATCTTTTTTATGGAACCGGGATTTTCGTACCATTTTATCGTAAGCAGCAAAAACCATGATATTAGTGCGAAGTTGTAGCTATGCGACATTGCTGCTTCGTACGACGAATAATAAAAAAGATTTGTTCCAACCACAACCATAAGAATGGTAAATGCTGTAACCCATTTGTCAAAATATCTCAGCAATATCTTTTTTAACGCAATAAGACCAAGTAAAATATAGAACAAGGCGCTGAAAACGAGCGCAAATCTGTATGGTGCAGTATATCCGTCTGCTTCATAATGCGACACTAATGAGTATGCATGAGCCATAAAAAAAAATGGAGAGTACAACACCGACATTCCCATGGTAGTTATTATTGCCTGTTTACCGGTTGGTGTATTTATCGGCCAAACTAAATCTCCGAATTTTTCAATATTCTCTTTTCTGAAGTCAAGGTCGATGTCGTTATAAATAAATACTGCAGGCAAATATGCATAATATGATTTGATGTCCCATTCAATAACTTTGTTCTTGTTCCATGCCCTGTGCTCAATATTGGTAACGGTAATTAATAATGCAATTCCGATAATAATGGCGTTATAGGGCTTTGAAAGGAAGTATTGTTTTATTCTATTCATCAATTAGTAGCTAATATTTCTTCGAATTTAATTCAAATTTTGCAACCTTCTTCAATTTGATTTTATTAATGTTATTGAGTTTCATCTGATGTGCTGAACACATGTA
>CAZRNU010000017.1:0-36435 GCA_964601515.1 uncultured Bacteroidales bacterium
GTAAAACATACAAAATTCAGGATATTTACTTCGAATACGATAAATATACTATTAGTAAGGAGTCGAAATTGGTTTTGTACACTCTTGTTGAATTTCTTAATGATCATCCTGATGTAAAGCTTGAAATTAGAGGCCATACAGACAATGTGGGAGGGGAGTCTTACAACCAAACTCTTAGCGAAAAAAGGGCAAAATCGGTTTATGACTTTCTAATTCAGAACAAAATATCTTCTAGAAGGTTGAAATATAAAGGTTTTGGCCAATCATTGCCGGTTGATACAAATGAAACTGAAGAAGGAAGAGCAAATAACAGACGCACTGAATTTGTTATCCTTGATAAGTAATAATGCTGAATATTCTTCAAAGACTTGTTGCTTTTACCAGTCTGTTTGCTATTTAATAAATTTTGTACACTGAAAAATCCTAAGAGGCAAAATCTTTTTTCTTTTTTTCACAACATTGTGTATAATAATTGAGTTATTTTACAGACGCAATGGCTTTGTTTTAATACTAACGTTTTATTTTATATATGAAAAACAAAAAAATCATTATTCCAATTGTTGTAGTTGTGTTGCTGCTTGTACTATGGTGGCTGCTTAAACCTGCAAGAACAGTTACTGCAACTATTTCAGCGCCGGTAGAAAAAGGCACATTTGTAATTAGTATATATACCAGCGGTGAACTTGAAGCTCAGCATTCTGAAAATATTTACGGTCCTCAGGGATTGAGAACTGTTGGGATATGGAATGTTTCTATCAGTGAACTAATCCCGGAAGGGTCTGTTGTTAACCAAGGTGATTGGGTTGCAACTCTAGACCGTACTGAAATAAGTAATCGCCTTAAAGATGTTGAAACTGAGCTTGAAAAACTGCAAATGCTTCATACTCAAACCAGATTAGACACAACAATTGAACTTAGAAACGCAAGAGATGAGCTTGTTAATCTCAAATACTCAATGGAAGAAGCAAGATTAACATTGCAACAATCACAGTTTGAACCTCCGGCTACTATAAGACAGGCTGAGATTGCTCTGGAGAAAATGGAAAGAACGTATCAACAATCTGTTCATAATTACGAACTTAGAACTCAGCAAGCTAAGGCCAAAATGCAGGAAGTTACGGCATCTCTTAGCCAAGTACAAAGAAGACATGCAAATATGATGGATGTTTTGAAAGAATTTATTATAAAAGCGCCTAAGCCCGGAATGGTCATTTACCGTAGAACATGGGATGGTTCGAAAGTTGTTGTTGGAAGTCAGGTAAGCACTTGGGATAATATTGTGGCAACTCTTCCGGATTTTTCAGTAATGATGAGCAAAACATTTGTAAACGAAATTGATATTAGCAAAGTAAAAACCGGACAGTTTGCTGAAATTGTAATTGATGCATTTCCTGAGAAATTGTTTACAGGTGTAGTAACTGAAGTTGCCAATATTGGTGAGCAACGACCCAACCAAGATTCCAGAGTGTTTGAAGTTAAAATTAAAATCAATGAGACTGACTCTATTATGCGTCCTGCAATGACAACTAAAAATACAATCATAACAGATAAAGTGGAAAATGCATTGTTTATTCCAATTGAAGCAGTTCATAATTCCGATAGTATAACTTATGTTTTTAAAGATGAGGGAAGAATTATCAAACAGCAGGTTATTACAGGAAAAAGAAATGAGAATAAAATAATTATTCTTGAAGGTCTATTGGAAGGAGAAATTGTACTTCTCACTATTCCTTCCGACTCAGAATCTATGCGATTAATAGAGCTATCCACAAAAAAACCTGAAAATTTATCCGATGAAGGGGAGTTTTAAAAAATCACGAAGGGAAAAGTTTACCGCTGAAAGGGTTTTCTATAACCTGAATATTGCTTTTGAGGCTGTTTTCGCAAACAGATTCAGAAGTATTCTTACTGCTCTGGGAATTATTTTTGGAGTTGCTGCTGTTATTGCCATGCTTGCAATTGGTAGCGGAGCAAGACAGGAAATTCTTGACCAAATGAAGTTGATTGGAGTAAATAATATAATTGTTAAGCCAATTCTTTCATCTGATTCAGAGATGAAAGATGAATATAAAGGGAAGTTTTCTCCCGGACTCACATTGAATGATGCTGAAAGTATTAAAAGCATTATTCCGACAGTTGATAAAGTTAGTCCTGAAATTGAAATTAGCACTTTTGCTGTTAGAGATGGAATTCGAAAACAAATTAGGGTGGCAGGTGTTACTCCGGATTATTTCGAACTTTTTAATTTGAAATTCATTGACGGCGCTCTGTTTGTTGATGATAATTTGAATAATGGTGATCCCGTTTGCATTATTGGGAACAGTGTTAAAATTGCTTTTTTTGGAAATACAAATCCTATAGGTAAACAAATTAAATGTGGCAACAATTGGCTAACGGTAGTTGGAGTTATTGAAGACCGGCTTATTAAAGAAGATAATATGGAATCGCTTGGAGTAGGACAGTTTACTAACACTGTTTATGCTCCTGTTAAAACTATTTTGCTCAGATTCAACGACCGCTCTTTTGTTTCGGCTACAGATATTCTTAGGGCAAAGGAATCTACTTGGGCTAGAAGCTTTATTTCAAATAATAATGGAGAACAGCAATCTCAAGCTGTAAATTACCATCAACTAGATAGAATAATTGTGCAGGTTGACGAGTCGGAAAACCTTGCTTCTACGGCTGCTGTTATAAAAAGAATGCTGAAGCGTAAGCATAATGGAGTTGAAGATTTTGAGATTATAATTCCGGAAGTACTGTTGAAGCAAGAGCAACGAACTAAAGATATTTTCAATATAGTACTGGGTGCAATTGCCGGGATTTCTCTTATTGTTGGGGGTATTGGTATAATGAATATTATGTTGGCGAGCGTAATGGAAAGAACACGTGAAATTGGAGTTAGGCTTGCAATAGGTGCGAAAAAATCTGATGTTGTACTGCAATTCTTGGCTGAATCTACTTTTATAAGCCTTACGGGTGGTATTATTGGAGTGTTTCTGGGCATTTTGCTTTCTAGGCTAATAATGAAGTTTACCGGAATTTTAACTATTGTATCTGCTGAATCTATCTTGATTTCATTCGGAGTAGCAGCTCTAATCGGAATTGGTTTCGGATTTATGCCCGCCAGAAAAGCTGCCGAAAAAGATCCTGTTACTTCACTTAGATACGAGTAAAAAGTTAGTTTTTCAAATTTCGTATATTTGTAAATGCACTTAAAAAATGAATCACATGAAAAAATTTGCTGTTATCTTATCAGGTTGTGGCGTATATGATGGCGCTGAAATTCACGAAGCTACGCTTACATTATACGCAATCAAAAAAAATGGAGCTGATTATGAAATTTTTGCACCAAATATTGATCAGCATCATGTTGTGAATCATATTACCGGCCAGGAAATGAAGGAAACAAGAAATGTCCTTGTTGAATCTGCAAGAATAGCCAGAGGTAAGATAAGCGACCTTAAAGAATTTATTCCCGCAAGATTCGATGCGTTGATTCTTCCCGGGGGGTTTGGCGCTGCTAAAAATCTAAGCAGTTTTGCTTTCGACGGGCCAAGCTGTAAAGTAAATGAAGATGTTGAAAAAGCTATTGTGCTCTCGCACAAAGCAGGAATACCAATAGGAGCATTATGTATTTCACCTGTGCTGTTGGCTAAAATTATCGGTAATGTTGAAATTACAATAGGAAAAGATTCAGGTACTGCCGAAGCTGTTCGTACTATGGGTGCAGTTCACAAAGACACTAATCATGGCGATGTTACTATAGATGAAAAGAACAAAATCTTTACCACTCCTTGTTATATGCTGGATGCAAATATTGCTCAAATTGGAGAAGGTGCCGATAACATTGTTAAGGCTATGCTGAAATATGCTTAGTGATTAGCTTTGTTATGGATGAAACTTATGATAGTCGCTGAGGTCGTCTAGCTTGCGAATACGATACATGTCAATTTTTTTGCAAACACGGGAAAACAATTCAAGGTTGTTTTCCAATAACCATTTATGTGCTTTTTTATCTCCTTGTGATGCTTCAGCTATTATAATCAAAAATTGATATTTATGGTCTGCCAGCCATTTTCTTGCTTTTTTATCATTATAAATAGCATAGCTTAATGCAGCAAAATGAGGGTACTTATTTCTCATCAGCCACTGTATTGCTTCATCACTACAGTGAATAGCGCTTGCTAATGCTGCCAATTCTGGAAAACCATTGCTTAGAAGCCATTTATGAATCTCTTTGTTCTCATTTACAGCTTCTCCAAATGCCATTAATATTTTTGGAGGATAATCTATCATCTGATTAAATACATTTTACCAAAACCCTTGTGAAAATATTTACTTGCAGAAGTGCTATTTAGCTCAATTGGCTTTTCGTTTATATTTGTAACAACTCTGTAAAGATAAACCCCATTTGCCAGCCTGTCTCCGTATTGGTCTGTTCCATCCCAGGCATATGTTGTAATGTTTCTGCCAATTCTAATTGGCCCTAACTCAGATAAGTCTATTTCTCTAACTACTTTTCCGGTAATTGTAAGAATTTGAATCTTAAAGAAAGTTGGAATCTCTGACCCTGTTAGCGTAAACACAAAATGTGTACGATCTGAAAATGGATTTGGCCAGTTCAAAACTTCAGTTATAGTTGATTTGGTAATAACTTCAAAGTTAATACTTAAGTCTTCTTTTCCGGATTCATTGCTGGATTTGTCTGTTGCCTGAACTAATAGCTTATATATGCCGTCTATGTTAAATGTTGGATTAAACTCTACCATGCACTTGTTGGACAATTGTGTAGCCGGGTAAAACTTCATTACTTCAACACCTTTTTCATAAAAATACAATCTTTTTGGACTCGATATTCCCGGAAATTGTAAGTACAACTTCACAAGTGAAGTGTCGTTAAGCAATAAGTAAGGGTTTTCATCTAATAATGTTACTACAATAAATGGGTTTGCCGAAACTATATCTCCATCCATAATTCTAACACCATCAAAAGTAACATCCAGCAATGGATTAGCTTTGTCTTTTTCAACAGTAAAAGGCAATACCCCAATATTGTTGAAATGATATTGCTCTAGTTGATCATTGTTGGGATTTACGTCTATCCAAAAGGTGTTGTTTCCGGTAAAACCTCTTGTATTAAACTTAACCGTGTCTATTAAAACATCTCCTGATGGGTGTGGCCTTTGGCGAGGATATGCAATTGGGTGTACATTTCTGGCTTGATCCATTACATAGTATTTAATCAATAAGCTATCCATATCATAATTACTTATGTTTTGGATTGCAGTTGAAAACACCAGTTCCTTACCTTCGGGAATAGTTTCGCTATTAAAAACAAAATGCAATGAAGGATTTAATGCAGTTTCCGGAACAGGGTCGTAAATTACTTGCCATCTCTTCATTTGAGCGGGTGTTCTGTTGTCGTCGTCTTGCATATTAACCATTAATTGCAAGTAAGGATATTCTTCTGCGTTTATATTTTTGCCTGTAAGGTCAATATCATTTTCAGTGTATTGCAAATTCTTGAATAAAGTATCTACATCTCCGGATTTCTTAATACCCAAAATATTTAGCCAAACAACATCTGTATCAGGTGTTTCCAGACTTTCTTTTCTCCAGTGTGCTGATATCCAGCTTCTTGCAGGGCCAATTTTTTCAGATAGAATAAAACCTTGATCCCAGTTTGTTTCAATACTGTCTGTAAGCTGAATAATTGATGTAATGCTTCCACCAATTACTTCATTTGCCGATCCTATCACTGAGCCTTTCTTCCCAAAAATAAGATAAGGAGTATTGTTTTGTATAGTTCTAATGTTTGCACTTCCTAGAGACTCAAATGCTTCGTAAAGCTCTTCAGTATAGTTTTCTGCATTATGATTTATGTGATTATGAGCTAAAACATAATGATCTTCCGGGATAATGTTTAAGAAGTTTGTAATTAATTGGAGCCATTCAGGCGTTGTTGTCAGAAAATCAAAAGTATTACGAGGATAGTCAGAACAATGAAAATTCCCATACTCTCCGGTGTTATCTCCCTGATTAATAGTTTTCCAGTTTTCTCCTGAAATAGGGTCAAATACCACGAAGACCATTCCATTATGAGGAGACGACATACACGACCAGATTGACAGAATTATCCCGTTTACCTTTGTGAAAACTTCGTTCCATGGTATATATGGGTAAATACCGGTTTGAGCCTGTATGATGTTTTTTGTATTTATGAAATCCCAAATCTTTTCTTCTGAATTATATGCAACATATTGGTATGAGTTGTCTTTAAACTGTCCGAAATGAGCCTGTGCCCATCCTTGTTTGCCATTTATGTATTGGAAGCTGCTCTCTCTCCATAAGTATTCCTCTCCTTCACTTGGGGATATGCTAACTCGCCAGAAGTAAACTGTTGAGTCTGACAAGGATAAAGGTGGAGTCCATGTTACAACACCACCTTTTGCAGATATTATACTTTCAGAAGGTGTTTCAAAATTTTCTGTAACATCAATTTGAAAAACATAACTTCTCTCAGCAGCAAAAGGATTACCGGTAGATGCTTTTAAAGTGACATTTGGGCCGGGAATTATTGAGTATTTGTAAGGATAAACCGGAATAATATCAGATGATGTGATTAAAATGTTTGTAACAGCTGTATTGTTTGTTTTACTTATCTCATCTATCTCATTAAAATAATCTAGCACAACTTTTATCTGATTCAACCCAAGTCCAAGCTCTCTGTTTACTTCTATTTTGAAGTCTAAAGTATCTTTAAATAAAGGAGTTCTTACCTTCCTTAATTCAGAATACTTTACTCCGTTAGAATAGGTTCTTTCCAATTCTACAACTATTGAATCTCTAATTGCTTTGCCAATGTTTGTGGCTATAACATGAACATAAAAAGAATCAACTTCAGTGGTTACACTTTTGGGGCTTGTATAAATGTCGTTAGCAACAATGCTATAATCAGGCTTTGGTTGGCTGTTTATTATAATTGCAGGGTCGCCGTGAAGGGTATTTAAAAGACAAATAATTTTTATATATTGATTTGAAGATTGAATGTTGCTAATTGTGTTTTTAAGATTTGAGCCAACCGGGCTTCCATAATGGGTACTGCTCAAATTTCTAAAAAATCTTTCAGCATAGCGATTAAGCTCGAAAGCTCCTGTTGCAGTGGTAGAAGCTAAATAGGCTATAACTCCCTTGCCATCAATTAAAACAAATTCTTCACTTGAACTTACTCCACTTCCGAAAATATCACCTGCAAAGCACGAATTGGCATAAAGGAATGGATATTTGCCAAAGTTGTTATATTCGGAAGGATAATCAATGCTTATATCAAAACCAATACCTGCAGCATGCCCGAAGAAGGTCATAATGCTTACTCCATTATTTATCAATTGCTTTATGGAATCAGTCTGGTTAATCTGTATCGGTTCGGTAGAGCTCTTTAGAAAAGTTCTAACATAACCTCCGAATAAAGTATCCTCAACTAAGTTCTTGTATTGTTTTAAATAATTTCCAAGCAAATTTTGTTCGCTTATGCTTGTTCCACCTCCAAAATGCAAGATGTTTTTCATCCACTCTTTTGGTGTTTTGTTTTCTGTTTCATATTGAATAACCTTATCCAAGTATATCTGAACGTGATAATTACTTCTTGCGGCAAGCCTTCCGGTTGCAATTGCGGGCTCGTATAATGTTCCTGTTATGCCCGTAGTTATCAATATGTCTGATGGAGGATTACCGAATGATGGAACTAGTGTAGATGCATAGCTTGATGAATTCTTTCTGTATGCCTGAGCCGTTAATGACTTTCCAAGCAGAAAGAGCTTTTTTGGAGCTTGAGAATACTTATCTATGGTAAATCTTGCAAAGTTTTTTAATGCAATTGGGTGTTTTCCGATTCCATAACCGAACTGATGATAAAGCTCTTCAACATCAACTAAAAGAACTTTGTAGCCCGTAGATTCCCTGTATGCAGCATAGCTTTGTGCTGAATTTATTAGACTTTCATGTGTTAAAAGCAAATAATCTGAATTTATATATGGTAAGCTTCCGAAGTCCCTGAATTTAGCATAATTAGAGGCATCTGTATTAACAGGTTTGACACTTGCAACCTGAATATAATTTGCCTCTTTAGTTATTAAACAATTTCTTAAAGTAGTTGGTGAAGGCAATAGTGCTCTAAACTCACCGCTTTGCAAATATGCTCTAATTTTTCTGTTATTTGAAAAATCATAAATCCATACATTATCAGTAGAAGTAGCATTATAGTTTGTAAATCTTGTGTAAGTTTTTGTACCTGAAGATGAAGGGAGTTCAAAATAGAATCTATCGGCTCCTCCTAAGTCAAAACTTCTCGGATATCTCAACTGTATGTATGCTATAGCATTTCTGCCAACATTGCTTCCAAGGTCATTTATTGAACTAAACACAAATGTTGTTCCTGCAGAATTTAATGCAGTTGGGCTTACTGTTCTATTAAATTTTAGAAACTTATAGCCTTCATATAATGTATCTATTGTAAGGCCGGCAAATTGTATTCTTAAATGATGGTCAGGATTTAGACCGGCAAAGTTGGAAGCACCTGCAACTCCAAAGCTAATTTCTGCGGATGGTCCTGAATTATAAATTCCGGAAGTAGGAATTGTTTTACTTCTGCTTTGTCCGAGATTAAAGGCTGTATCAAACCAGCCCTCTGCAGCTGTATATTCCGGGTCGGTAACCCCGTAATTATTTGTTTCGCCGGCATAATATGCACTTGTGTAGTCTTCTCTAGACGTGAACCAAAGAAATGGAGCTGCAGTATAGCCGGTAAAATTACTGTCGTCCTCAACAGAGTACCTTTTATTGTTTATAAGATTATTCCATGTGAGATAGTAGCTTGCAGTATCGTTTATAAGACTGTAATTTATATTTGGCTGGTCGGCAGGATTTGAATAAAAGTACCGGTCAAACCATCCGTCATTTTTTCTTGCATGAAACTCTATATAATCTCCAGACTGGAATGTGCCACTATTTTCATTACTAACAATGATAGCTTGTTCTTGTCCGTTGTGAAAAATCTGAAAACTTCTGGGGTCGAAAGTGCCAATTGGGATTCCGGCATTTGCCAGTGTGTTGTAATTAATCCTGTAAATACCGTCCTGATGGATTTTTATAACATAATATTGTTGCTGGTAATTAATCCATTCATTTCCAAAAGGGTTGCTGCCATTGCTATTAATTGTAATGGTAAGGATAAAAACAAAAAATGCGATTAACTTTTTCATTCTAATCCGTTGTTTTGTCAGAATATCTTCTGTTGATGTTTAATTTTATTGAAAACACATTTGAATAAAGGGCTATTGAAGAATTACCAACATTAGTTAATGCGTAATCAACGTATAAAATGTCTCCTATAACAATGCCGACTCCAATATTAGGCTGAATGCTGTATGTTTGGGTTTCATTTGCTTTATAATACTCCTGGAAGTTTCCAATACCGCCTCTAAGAAAGACTTTATGTTTGTACCCAATTTCAAACCCTAATGCCGGCTCAATACTAAATGGATCTCCAGGGATAAGAACATTTCTTTTGCCATCTGTTGTTATATTTAAATCTAGAGATGCTAATAATGAAATATCATATTTAAATTCAAATTCTCTTGATGCTCCAACTATAAACCGAGGTAAAGTGATTTCATAACTGTTGGAGGGAATTTCATTTCCTGTAATTGTAAATACTTCTCTCATGCTATCGTCAAGGTTGTATGTCCATGCATTGAATGTAGTTGTTATGTCTCTTCCTACAAATGCAAACTGATAACTATCCATTTTGTAAATTGCTCCAATATCAAGTCCGAAACCCCATGCTCCTGCAAATGACCCGGCTGTTCTTCTTATTACTTTAGCATTTGCTCCAATAAATAGATTTTCGTATTCGGGCAACTTTCGTGCAAAGGAAATTATAAAAGCATTATCAGACGCATTAAATGAACGTATCCTGTCGTAATTAATATTTCCTTCGGAATCAATCAACTCAGAAGTATCCGGAATGTCGTCAACCCCAAATCTTATATAAGAAAACCCAATGTGATTGTTTTCATTTGTCTTAATTGCAATTCCACCGTAATCATATCTTGCTAATCCTGCGAAATACTGACTATGCATAAATCCTAGCTGTAGATTTGAGTTAATGAAAAGCAGCCCAGATGGATTCCAATAGCCTGAAGTAACATCATTAGTAATTGAAGAGTATGCATTTGACATAGATAATGCCCTGGCACCAACTCCTATAGATAAAAATTCATTGGAGTATTTTGGTGGGCCGGCGTAAGCAGAAATCCCTAATAGTATAAATAATCCAATGAATATATAAGTGAGAATATTATTTAAAAATTTGATGATTGCTGCTTTCACTTTACAATTTTATCCTTTGTGGGATAAAATTACAAAAATATCAGGAATATTTAAGCTATTCTTCAATCATCAAACCCATTTAATCTGAAATAAGATTTGATTTTTCTCCAAAGTTGCCTTCAAATACAAATTCCGAGAATTGCTTCCTTTGTCTTGGACTTGTTTCCATGTTTTGGAATTTTTCCGGAAGGTTGTCAATTTTGCCAATATATCCTAAGGCAAATGCAGCGATTACTTCATAATCATCTGGAATGTTAAATGCTGTGATATTCTTTTCTTTTGAAAATCCTCCCATCTGATGCATTACAAGACCTTCATTGGTAGCTTGAACTGTCATTGTGGCAACACTTTGTCCTACATCATATTTGTATGTTTCATTTTCTTTACTATTAGAGGTAAGAGTCTTTTTTCCAATAACAACAGCAAGAATATCAGCCGGTTCAGCCCAGGTTTTGTTGAAATCAATTAATGAATCAAATATCAATTGCCAGGTTTTTGTTCCTTTCTTGCCTATTATGTATCTCCATGGTTGCTCGTTGAATGCAGATGGTGCCCATCTCGCAGCCTCAAGTATATTCTGAATTTTTTCAACCTCTACTTGTTTGTTGTCAAATGCCCTTGGGCTCCATCTTTCTTTAATAAGCGGATTGATGTTATATTTTGTTATAGCTGTTTTTTTCATAATTTGTATGCATTTAAATAGTTATCTCGAAATTTAAAACAGATTTGTTTAATGTTTGTTCAAATCTGCTAAACAAATTCAGATTATATTTTTGTTTTCCCTTTTCCGACACATAAAAATAACTCTTAGTAATTCTTTTCAGGGAATAGAGAATTCCAGTATTCAGGCTGATTTTTTAGCATCATATCCCAATATGCCATTATAGTATTGTGCCACTTAATTCTTTTTCCATATTTTACTATATGATGATCTTCGCCTTTTATCAGTACAAGTTCAACTGGTTTATTTAGAATTTTCAATGCAGTGTACATTTGAAAACTTTCTCCCGGAGGAACATTTGTGTCGCTGTCGCCTGTTATTAAAAGCAAAGGCGTGTTAATCCTATCAGCAAAGAATAATGGACTTTGACCGATATAAATGTCTTTATTATTCCAAGGAAAACTATTGGCTGTTGCAACCGCACTATATGCATATCCCCAATAACCTTCTCCCCAGTAGCTTGATATAGAACTGATGCCTGCATGACTAATTGCTGCAGCAAAAATATCTGTTCTGGTGATTAGCAGCATTGTCATAAATCCTCCATAAGATGCTCCAGCGCAGCCTACTTTTTCTGTATCTGCGAAATTATGAGCGTCAAGGAACTTTTTCGTTCCTTCAATTATTTCATCAGTCACAGTTATGCCCCAGTTATTAACATGTGCGGCAGAAAAATCCTGACCAAAACCTATGGCTCCACTCGGTTGCATCACATAAACTATATAACCATTACCAGCCCATAGGTTAAAAGGATATCTACCTCCAAAAGATCGTATTACCGGAGTGGTACCTGCATAATAATATACAATAACCGGATATTTTTGCTCTTCATCAAAGTCGGGAGGTAAATAAACTCTTCCTTTTATTGTTGTACCTTCTTCTGTTTGAAAATCCCAATTATAAGTTCTTCCTATTTCAACATTTCTGTAGTTAAATGATTCAGTATTTTCTAGAGTCGATGATTTGGCGGTTTTTAAATCTATTAAATTAAATTGTGTTGGAGAATTTGTATTATTTCCGGCATAGGTCGCTTTTAATGATCCTGAGCTGTAGTTTATCCTGTCAGTAATGTCGAAGCCTGTATTTATCAAAGTGAAAGTTTTTCTGTTTATATCGTAAGCATATAATCTGCGGAAATCTTCTTCAGAAACACTTAAATAAATTCTATTATCCATACTGCTCCAATGCGCATCACTTATTGAAGGGTTAAAGTTTTTGGAAATAGGAGTTACTGACTTATCCGATAAGTCTATAATGTAAGCTTGCATGTCGTAATCATTATGAATTTTTCCTTGCGAAACATTTATTCCTATTCCATCAAATGCGCCGGGTCCACCTGTTGCAATAAGCTTTTTTCCGTCAGGAGAAAAATTGGCTGAAAAACTCCATCTTTTCTCAAAATACATAGTGTCAATGCTTAGATCTTCCATGTTAATTATATATGAATTCTGCAATGAATAAGGTCTTTCAGAATAATCATATTTTGTTTGGCTAATGAGGATTTTCTTTCCATCAGGACTAATATCCATAATCGAACTTGACAAATTACCGTATGTAATTCTCAATTTTGCAGAATTGCTTATATCATATTTGTAAAGATATGTGCGATTTCTATGTCCCGGAATTCTGTCTCGCATACCTAAAACTTGCTTCAAAGAAGCGTCTTCTGCAGGTGCCTCTTCCTCAATAAAGTAAATAAAATAGGATTCATCCGGCGACCATCTGTAGCCTCTCAAATTATCAATATCATCTAATAAAACATTTACTGTATTTTTTTCAAAATCATGAAGGAATATAGCTGACTTAGAGTCTCTCCTAACTACATACGACACTCTGTTAGTCCTAGGAAGCCAAGTTATTCTGCTTATGTTTGCATTCCTGAATGAGTGAATAATTTTTCGGTCTTTTACAGATTTAATTTCTGACCATGTTTCTGATCTGTCGGATGGTGGCAGAGAGCGACTGTAGTTTACAATGTAATATTTTGAATCCGGTGATAGAGAAACGCTTGAAACTTTTACGCCATCAAGAATATGACTTATGTTTTTAATGTTTTTGGGATTCAACGATAGTGAAACATTGCCGGTGCTGAAAGGTTCTTTAACTTCAAGACTTGCCGAAAATTTCCATTCCTTAATTGAATCATTATCTTCAGGTCGAAAAATTGTTTTTACTATAATGAGATGTTTTCCTCTTTCCAAATCAACTTTCTTTGAGAACTTTCCAATTTTACCTTCTTCCTTCTCAATTGTATTTTTCGAACCTAACCTTTCTCCATTCAAATAAACCGATAGCATTTGAGGGCTTTTTATCTCAAGACTTGCCGATAACCATCTGTCGGTGCTAACATAAGCGGCAGCATAATAGATTTGCCAGTCATTATTACCATTATCTAACTTAACATAACCGTTTTCGTCAGAAAAGACTTTAGTCCAATCAGATGCCACATTTCCGGTCCAGTGAAATTTTTGCAATTCCTCCGGAAACATTGTAGCAATATCTACCTGTTCAAAGGTTAAAAAATGCGATTCTTTAAATACTTCTCCCTGAGTATTAGGAACATCGTAGAATAATGGCTTGTTAAGGTTGAAAGGCCCTGCAGAAAGCCACCGGCTAATGATAACCTTGTCGGAAGCTAAAGCTAGCTTTGCAATTAACAAAAAAACTAAAATTACAGTTACTTTTCTCATAATATATATTTTTAAAAAATTCGAAATACGAATATCGAAAATCGAAACAAATTCGAAATACGAATATCGAAACTCGAAACTCGAAACAAATTCGAAATATGAATATCTAAACAAATAAAAACTCAAGCGATTTTATTCAGATTTTCTTAATATCGCTCCGAAAATATTCATAAGTTCAGTTGCTTCATTGATTAATTTTTCTCTTTCTTTCTCAATGGTTTCGTTGTTTTCAACATCAATCAGTTTTAGCCAATATCTAGATTCCTTTGCTTCTTTTCTAGATATCTTTATTCTCATTAAGAAATCCTTTTTACTTAAGGTTCATTAGCTTCAATATAATTGGCACCAATTGAACCTGAAGATCTAATTAATTGTTTAGAATCCTCAATATTTCCAATACTCTTTTTTAGTAATTTAACTAGTGCACGAACATCTTTCGCAAACACTAAAGTTCTATCCTCCAAATCATACTTTTTCTCCATATTGATTATTCAGTTTTGACATTTAGTGTTTTATTAAATTTCTATTTGTTTCGTATTTCGACATTCTAATTTCGAATTTCAATTTTACATACAGCAACTTTTCAAAATGCTACCTATTAAACACATACTGCAAAATATTAGCTCCCATTCTAAGCGCTTTCAGTCTAACTTCTTCGGGGTTTCCATGTACTATTTGGTCTTCCCATCCATTTCCAAGGTCGCTTTCATAAGAGAAGAAAACAACTAATCTTCCTTCATAAATAATTCCAAACCCTTGTGGTGGCTTGCCGTCATGTTCGTGAATTTTTGGCAAACCCCTAGGAAAACTATATGTCTGATTATATATTGGATGAGAATGGGGTAGTTCTACAAGTTCGTGATTTGGGAAAACCTTAGTTATTTCCCTTCTGAAAAATCTATCAAGTCCGTAATTATCATCAACATGGAGAAAGCCACCCCCGACAAGGTAATTTCTAAGGTTTTGAGCCTCCTGAGGTGTGAAAACCACATTGCCGTGCCCTGTCATATACAAGTAAGGATAATTGAAAATATTCTGACTGCCAACTTCCACCGTTGCAATATTAGGGCTAATAGTGGTTGCAAGATTAGTATTGCAAAATGATACAAGATTCGGAAGAGCTGTAGGGTTAGCATACCAGTCGCCTCCACCACCGTATTTTAAAAGTGCAATTTAGAAATTTTGCGAGCTAGCGTTTATGGATATTATTAGCAATGCTATTAGGGCAAGGAATTGCGTTGGGACAAGGCAGTGCGTTGGGACAAGGCATTGCGTTGGGACAAGGTATTGCCTTGTCCGTACTGTTGGGACAAGGCATTGCCTTGTCCGTACTGAATTGGATATTTTCATTTTTGGGATATTATGTTATTGATTGTAATGCAGGCATAGATTCCTGCTGTTTCTGTTCTTAAGCGGTAGTTTCCTAGTGTTACCGGAATATAGTTATTTGCAAATGCCAATTCAACTTCATCGGTACTAAAGTCTCCTTCCGGCCCAATCAGCACCAATGTATCTTCGCCTTTTTGGCAGGCATGTATTATGTTCTTCTTATTATCTTCAGTGCAATGTGCGATCAATTTATTTGCAGCATTACCGGTCTTTAAAAAGTCTTTTAATTTTATTGCCGGGTTAAGCACAGGCAACCATAATCTTAGTGACTGCTTCATTGCTGAAACAATTATTTTTTCCAAACGCTCAGGTTTAATTACTGTTCTTTCACTGTTTTCGCATATTATGGGTGTTATTTGTGTAACACCACATTCGGTTGCTTTTTCAAGGAACCATTCAAAACGATCAATATTTTTTGTAGGTGCAATTGCAATGTGCAATTCGGGCTTTGGCTTGGGAGCTTCTTTATAAATGCTTCTAACCATCAAGGCACAATCATTCTTTTTATTTATACCCAGAATTTCGGCCACATAAACTTTACCCTTACCATCTGTAATATGCATCAAATCTCCTTCTTTAAGTCTCATCACCTTAACTCCATGCCAGGCTTCTTCACCGGCAAGAAGAAACGCACCTTCTTTAACTAATGGATCGAAAAAAACATTCATATCAGACTTCTATATTAATTTAATTCTCAAATTTGCAAGTAAACAAATATAGTTAAATCCATGTTTAGATGAATGGCAATTTTTTGCTTTAACTTTTATTTTCAATATGAAGCCCATATTCAACATAATTAATCACAGAGACTTTGTGCTTTCGGCAGCCATTGTGTGTGGACTTGTTATGGGAGAACAAACCCGAATGTTCGCAAGTTATTCGGTTTGGGTTTTGGCAATAATAATGGTTTTTGCTATTTCCGGATTTAGCTTTAGAAGTTGGATTCCTGTTAAGAACGCTATTAAGCCGATTGCAATTTCAATTTTGCTCAACTTCATAATTTTTGGAGCTGTGCTAATAGCTATAGCATGGACTTTCTTCAGGAATGTGGAATATTTCGATTATTATGTTGGGTTTGTTTTAATTGCTGCCGCTCCGCCCGGACCATCTATTATCCCTTTTTCCGCAATGATGAAAGGTGACAATAATTTTTCTGTAACTGGTGTATTTGGACTTTATTTCGCGGCAATGATAATTACACCGGCAATATTGCTTGTTTTTCTGGGAGATTCTTTAATAAGTCCCTTGTCTATACTTCGAATACTAACCATGTTGATTGTGGCACCTTTAATAATTAGCAGGTTTTTGAGACACAAAAGTGTGCTACCAATAGTAGAAAAGTCGAGAAACACAATAATGAAGTGGGGCTTTTTTGTTGTTATAACAATAATTGTTGGATCGAGCAGCAGTATTATTCTATCACAACCTGTCTCAGTTTTAATAATATCAGCAGTTTTTCTTGTAAGTATTTATTTTCTGGGAGCTTTTTATCATTTAGTTATGAAACGCAAGGAGAAAAAACTGGATTTTATAATTAGTAGTACATTTATTCTAGTTATAAAAAGCTCGGCTTTTTCAGCTGTAACTGCTATTACATTTTTTCCCAACAATCCAGATGTTGCATTTCCATCGGCGATACTAAGTGTTTTTGTTACACTTTTTATAATTTTCTATTCAAGATTTGTGGCTTTAACGGAAAAAGGCTGAAGCAAAAAACTCCGCGAATCTCAGTATTCTCCGTGACTCCGTGGTTAAAAAATTACTTCATCGAATTACGTATATTTTTCTCCCGCAGATTGCGCAGATTTGCGCAGATGAAACAAATTCTTTTAGAAGTTTCCGGTTCCGCGAATTCAGAAGCCGGAAATTCCTAAGTTATCCTTTTCACTGACGACTGCCGACTTACGACTAAATCCCTATTTCTCTTTATTTTTAAGCGGAAAAAAGTATGTAAATTTAATGTCACCCGAAAAAGGGGATAATCTTTTTTCTCCTAAATAAATGTTATACCCAACCCCTGTTTGTAAGATAGTATTGTTCCCAAAACAATAGCCTAAATAAATATTTGGTTTTAGATAATACATATAATGTGAGTTCAGTTTATGGAATTCTATATCACCAAAATATCTATGATCAGGCACTTCAGGATGAATTCGGTACCTGAAGTTTTCTGCTACAAAATCAACCCCAGTACCCATAAAGAATTTATTCTTGCCAAAAAATGTTTTGTTTATTCCCAAAAAATACTTGATGTTTTGTCTATCATAGGAAGGGTAGTTAAATGAATAAGCATATATTATTTCTGAATTAATAACAATGCTTCTTAATGGAATATAATTATATCCTAAACGAATACTTGGTATGTAATTATATGCTGTTATATTGCGGTCTTCATCTCTAGCTTCAAAACCATCTAACCCAACAAACAAACTAATCCCATGTCTTCCTTTTTCAAATCTATACCATCCCGGAATTTTTTCTGCTAAAGTCATTTTTTCTTCTTGGCAGTGTGATGTTTTGGATGCGGTTATTAATAAAACTAATAATACTGCTTTGCAAAAGTTTATCCCTGATTGAAATCTTTGTTTCGTATTATATACATTCATCACCGAATAGTTATGTTATTTGAATGCGCAAAAATAAACAAACAAACTAATTAAAATAAAATAATCGTAAATTAGAATGTTAATATTGGTTATTAGTGATATTGTATATCTCCGTGTATCTTCGTGCTCTCCGTGTCTCTGTGGTTTTTTTAGATTTCTCGCAGGTTTAGTTACACAGAGTAACACAGAGTAAGCACAGAGTTACACAGAGATTGAATAGATTGAATAGATTGTATGTATTAATGATTTTCTGCGAAAATCTGAGAAATCTGCGGGAAACAATTTCTCTTATTGTCCTTTGTGTCTTCTTATACTTTTTGCGGAGTCTTAACGGTTGCCGCTTAGAGTTTTTTAGGTCCAAGCTACTATGGTAACTTATAATTCCTCTCTGACCAAATCATAAACGTACTTCCAATAATAAGGAAAGTCATTGCAATTATAAAAGTCACATAAAAACCCCAAAGTTCATAGAATAGGACACCCAACAATGGAGCAAATAGGGCTCTTACTCCTGTGAGTGCGAGGTGAAGGCTTTGATAATTTCCGGCTTCGGAAGGAGGGCAAAAGTAGGCTGAACCAATACTCCACAGAAGGCCCATTGTAGCAGCAAAAACACTATGAAATAGGATATAAAGTATCATCATATAATACAGTGTTATCCCCCAAAATTCTACACTGCTAGGATAAACACCGGTTAAAATAAGCGAGAAAATATACATCATCATTGAAAGGAATGAGATTGCCGCAAACTTTCGTGGGTCAATATTTCCAATGAGTTTTCCAAACATTGGCATTATCATTATTGCAATTATATTATAGCCATTTTTATAAAATGCTATACTCGAATAATTAAGTCCCAGCCCGTGCTCGAAAAACAGTATTATTACAATTGCTGATCCCATAAATCCCATTCCATAAAGCATGAAACCAATCTGAAAATGTCTGAATGGAATGTTGTTTTTTAATATTTTGCCCATATTTTTCACGGAATTCTTAACATCTTGCCAGAAACTACCTTTTTTCTCTATCTCTAGTTTTAATTGCTCAATATTAAATGGTATCATAGATAATATTATGATTGACAAAATGCCCAAAACACCGGCAATTGGGAAAATATATACAAAAATGTAGTTATTCAAATCCAGTAAATATCCGTAAGCAAACGTTGTAACCATCATAACAATTTTGTTAAGAGTGGCAGAGTAGGAGTATAGTTTGCCGAAATTTTCATGGCTGTAATTATTTTTAAGAAGTAGGTTTATCAATGGAAAAATTATCGGATGAGCCATATAATAAACCATAAAGATCCCGAGAAAAATGAAATGATATATACTGTCACCTGTTATTTGATCGGCACTGTGAGGGAAAAAGAACAATAGTAAAAGTGGAAGTCTGGTAATAATGGCAGTTGTTCTAAGTAGTTTTTTCTTGTTTCGAATTCTTTTGAGCATTTCATTAAAAAAGACGAGAAGAATGAATACAATCATGCCGAATTGAAACAATAAACTAACCTGAAAATTCGACCCCAACAAACTTTTAACAAACACAAACTCATTTAGAGCAATAATCCCCAATAAAATTCCATCAAGCAATGAATATGCAATATGCAGAGGGAAAGTTTGCTTTTCAGATGGAGATAGTTGGAGTTTGGTTATCATTTTTTATCTAGGTTTGGGGTTTGGGGTTAAAGGGTTATACACATTACCTAACACCCCTCTTCCACCAACAAAAAAAGCGCATAAAAGTTTATGCGCCTTGCTTTGGCGGAGAGAGAGGGATTCGAACCCCCGGAGGTGTTACCCTCAACGGTTTTCAAGACCGCCGCAATCGACCACTCTGCCATCTCTCCGGCGCAAAAGTATAAAAAAAACTATTTCGCGCAACAAAAAATTTTCTTTTAGGTATATTTATTTTAAAGAGTTAATTTTGAGGGCTTTTAGATAGAAAAAATAAAAAAAAATGTCGACAGGAGCTAAGGTAGCTGTGGTAATTTTGAACTGGAACGGTAAAAAGTTTCTTGAAAAGTTCTTGTGTTCTGTTATAAAATTCAGTTCCGAAGTAGCCGAAGTGATTGTTGCTGATAATGCCTCCACTGATGATTCTATATCATATCTGAAATTAAATTTTCCAAGTGTCAGAATTATTGAAATGTCCCAAAATACAGGATATACAGGTGGGTATAATCAGGCACTTAAGCAGATTGAAGCGGATTATTTTGTTTTGTTAAACTCAGATATTGAGGTAACTCCAAATTGGATTTCTCCAATTATTGATCTAATGGAGTCTGACAAATTAATTGCGGCGTGCCAACCCAAAATTCTTGACTATAACAACAATAGTAAATTCGAATATGCCGGTGCCGGTGGTGGTTTTATTGATTTTCTGGGATATCCTTTTTGCAGAGGTAGAATTTTTAATAATCTTGAAGAAGATAAAGGCCAATACAATGATGTTGCTGAAGTATTCTGGGCAACCGGAGCTTGTATGTTTGTTAGATCGAAAAGTTTTTTTAAAGCAGGCGGCTTTGATGATGATTTCTTTGCACACATGGAGGAAATAGACCTTTGCTGGAGATTTAAAAGGTTGGGATATAAGGTTATGTATTGCGGAAAATCCAGCATTTATCATGTAGGAGGAGGAACACTTCCTAAAAATAATCCTAAAAAAACTTTCTATAATTTCAGAAACAATCTATTTCTTCTGACTAAGAATTTGCCATTATTCAGGCTTTTATTTGTGATGTTATTTCGACCGGCACTGGATAAAATTGCTGCCATCTCTTTTTTATTAAGAGGAAACTATAAAGACTTTATTGCTGTACACAAAGCGTGGATTAGCTTTTTGTCTAATTCATCTAAAATGAGAAGGAAAAATAAAGATATTGTCAGAGTGAAAGTTGGGAAGATATACAAAAGGAGCATAATTCTTTGCTCTATTGTTTTGTTCAAAAAAACATTTTCACAGCTAAAAAATGAAAGTTTTAGCTAAAAAATTTTATTCCATCAACAAGCTTTTAAGCGCCAGCTCATAACCTTTAAGTCCGAATCCTGTAATTAGTCCGGTGCAATAAGGAGCAATAAGCGAATGATGCCTATACTCTTCTCTTGCAAAAATATTGCTGATGTGCACCTCAATTACAGGGGCATTTACGGCAAGAATAGAATCTGCTATGGCTACAGATGTATGCGTATAACCACCGGGATTGAGAATTATACCATCATGTGAAAACCCAACCTCCTGAATCTTTGTTATTAGCTCACCTTCTATATTGCTTTGGAAATAGTCGATTTCAAGCTGAGGATACTTTTCTCTAAGTTTTTTAAGATAATCTTCAAAAAACTCGTTTCCGTAGATGGAAGTTTGCCTTGTTCCCAATAGATTAAGGTTTGGCCCGTTAATTATAATTAGTTTCATGTGACAAGAAATTATAAAAATTTGCCAAATGTACTTATTATTGAAATAAGCACATTAATTTTTGAAGAAGTTTTAATGAAAATATTAATTTGCTTGTCCGAGCATGATTCGGGCTTCTGCAACTGATATTCTTTTACCGTCAGCAAATGCGACAATATAGGTGTCGTATCCGAGATTGCGAAGCTTGAAAGCGGCATTTCTGACATCTTCAATACTACTGTAACTTCCTATCAAATACCTATGTAAATTGTCTATGTCATAGTAGTATATAATATCAGTTTCTTTAAAATCAGTTATTATACTGTGAAAGTAAGAATATCCAACTGGGTTTTTTGATGCAATAAATTGAACCATAAATTCAATTCCTTCAGAAAAGTTCTTTTCTGCTTTTAAATTGTTCAAGTATCTGTATGTCTGACGAGAAGTATTTGCTAGTAGTTTTGCAAAATCAGAGTTGTTTACAAACTCCATTTCTATCCTTCGGTTTAGTTTATGCTCCGATTCTTTTTGGGCAGATTTTATGAAAGGCCTGCTTTGACCATAAGCCATTGGGATAACTCTGTCGCTAGTTATACCATTTTTTAGGCAATACTCATATGCTGTATGAGCTCTTAGTTGCGATAAATAAAAGTTGAACAATGGTTGGCCCCTAAGGTCAGTATGCCCGTATATTATAAGATTTGATTCAGGGTTATTTTTTAAATATGTAATTGCCTGCTCTATAGTTTTTATTGATCCTTCATCTAAAACATAATTAGCAAAATCAAAATATGCAATTAGCCTATCGCTTGTAAAACTATATTCAGGTAATTTATCTTTATTTGAAGTTAATTCATTAGGTTTGGTTTCATTATTCCTTAACTGTTCTCTATCAAGATTGGGTGAAATTTCAGCTATTTGATAATCAGAAGTTTCATTTTCGACCTCATTCTCATCATAGTCATCATCAATATTATAGTCATTGTATGAATCTGTTATAACATCTGTATTATTTGCAAAAGATTCTGAAGTTGACTTATTATTATCTGTGATGGGCTCAATTATGGGATTGTCATTTTTATATGTATTTTCGTCTGATTTCTCTTCATTGATCGCTATTACTTCATCTTTTGTGTTATCGAAAGTATTTAAAAACGCTATAATTTCATCGTCTTTTGGTGTGTGAATTGCAAGTATGCTTTCTAATTGCTCTCTTGGGTATTGTTCCTTAACAAACAAATCTAAAGCTTCACGATATAAATTGATAGCATTTTCATAATCTTTTATCCCCAGAGCAACATCTGCCTCAGAAAGAATTGTATTATAGTCAATTCGTTTTTGAATCATTTCATAAGTTTGTTCTTTTAATTGCTCAATCTCTGCAAGCATAGGCCTGGAAATTGCCTCTTCGAAGAAAAATTCTTTTTTGTCTTTAATGTAAACTATCTCTATGTATGGCGTTTCTAATAGTGCATAATTTACATCTGGAGAAAATGGAAATAGTTCTACTAAAAACTCAAAATAAAATGCATTAAAACCTTTAAAATCATTAGGTAGTTTTGTGTTAAAACTGATTTTTTTTGTTACATATCCCGGAGAGATAAATTCAGCTGTGTAGTTTCTGTCAATCGGTAAGTCAAATCCAAATCTACCTTTTTTGTTAGACTTTTTTTGAACAATCAAATTCCCTAATTCGTCATATACACGAACATCGCCTCTTTTTATAACCTCATCGTTGTCATTTAGCAACCATCCTGTAATTTCAAGAACACCATCTCTATTGTTTTGTGCTATTACTTCTTGAAAAAAAGGGAATAGAATCATTACAATCATTAAAAAAATTGAAACAATTTTTTCTCGAGAGATAAGATAGTTTCTATAAAAATGTTTTGTAATCATGATTATAATTCAAATATTTGTTTAAATCGCCGCAAGATAGTCAAGATTTTAAATCATAAATTAGGGGTTTTGCTTAATTTTTTATAGATGAAACACCGATTTTTACACTTATTGGCTTATAATTAAATTAATTTGATTTTTTCATAGAGTATTGCTTAACTTTGCCGAACTATTCTCAATAGGGGTGCCCCACCAATCGGGCTGAGATCAAACCCACAATACCTGATCCGGGTAATGCCGGCGAAGGGAGGGAAATTTAAACTAGGACAATTTTTTACCCCATAAATTGTCTAATGTTTAACAAAAAAATTAAGTTAAAAATGAAATCAAAAGTTTTAATGATGGCAGTTTTGATGCTGCTGACACAAAGTATCTTTGCCCAGTTTTCAATTACGGGCAAAGTATTGAGCGCCGAAAACAACAGTCCTCTTTATGCTGCACATGTTGTTTTACTTAATTCTTACAAGGGAACTTATGCTAATGAATCGGGTAGTTTTGTTATCGAAAACCTCAGCAAAGGCATATATAGAATTAAAATTAGTCATCTTGGATATGATGATGTAATTGAAGAAATTAGGGTGGCGGATAATGTTTTTATTGAAATTACATTGTTTCCGGCTCCAACATTATCAGAAGAAGTTATAATTACCGGAACCAGAGCATCTTCAAGAGATCCGCTAACTCATACAAATGTTTATAGCGAAGAAATTATGCCTGCATATCTGAATCAAGACCTCCCGTTCTTAATTAATATGACGCCTTCAGTTGTTGTAACTTCTGATGCAGGTGCAGGCGTTGGATATACTTCAATGAGTATAAGAGGAAGCGATATAACCAGAATTAATGTTACAATTAACGGAATCCCGGTAAATGATTCCGAATCTCACGGTGTTTGGTGGGTAAATATGCCCGACCTTGTTTCATCTGCAGAAAGTATTCAAATTCAAAGAGGAGTAGGAACATCTACTCATGGTGCAGCAGCATTTGGAGCTACTCTAAACATTCTAACAACTCAACTGAATGACAAACCTTATGCTGAAACTTTTTCTTCATTTGGGTCTTTTAATACAATGAGAAATACTGTAAATATAGGAACCGGCCTTCTTAATAATCATTGGAATCTCGATGCCAGATTTTCAAAAATTACCTCTGATGGTTATATGGATAGAGCGTGGTCAGACTTAGGATCTTATTATTTTACAGGTGGTTATTATGGGAAAAAGTCTGTTGTAAAAGCTGTGGTTTTTAGTGGTAGTGAAAGAACTTATATGGCCTGGGATGGAACTCCTTCCGATTCCCTCGAAACTAACAGAACTTTCAACCCTAGCGGAATGTACTATGGCCAAAATGGAGAAATTTTATACTATGATAATCAGACTGATAATTATACTCAAACGCATTATCAGCTTCACTTTCTTAACAATATTGCAGGTGGAATTAATTCTGGTTTATCGTTGCACTATACTAAAGGGAATGGATATTATGAGCAATATCGCTATAATGAAAAGTTGAGTAGATATGACTTGTCTCCTGTAACTATTGGTGATACAATCATTAGCAGAACCGACCTTGTGCGCAGAAGATGGCTTGATAATGATTTTTACGGATTTACAGGTGCTGTAAATATAGACAAGTTTAGTAAAACCAAAATTGATATTGGCGGTGGATATAATATCTATGAAGGCGATCACTTTGGTGAAATTATTTGGGGCAGATATTTGAACTCAGACATCCGCCATAGATACTACGACAATACAGCTTATAAAACAGATTTAAATGTTTTTGCTAAAATAAACTATGAGGTCTTTAAAGGATTGTTCCTTTTTGGAGATATGCAATTTAGAAAGATAAACTATGATTTTCTCGGAAAAGCATGGGTAAACGAAGAGGTTGTCCCTTTGCAGCAAAAAGTATCATACGACTTTATAAATCCCAAAGCGGGAATAACATACGAATTATCATCTAAGCATTCTGTTTATGGGTATTTTGGTATAAGCAACCGTGAGCCTGTAAGGCGAGATTTCACGGAATCATCCCCCGACAGCAGACCAAAGCCTGAAAACATGCAAAATATTGAGTTAGGATACAGACTGAGAGATTCAAAGTTTATGGCCGGAGTTAATCTTTATTATATGCAATACAAAGATCAGCTTGTGCTTACAGGAGAAATTAATGATGTTGGTGGATACACAAGGACAAATATTCCTGAAAGTTTCCGCAGTGGCCTCGAACTTGAAGCAGGATACATATTTAATAAATTTCTTCAATGGACTGCAAATCTTTCTTTAAGTCAAAATAAAATCAAGGAATTTACCGAGCATTACGATAAATATGACGAAAACTGGAATTGGATAGGAATAGAAACTATTAATTATTCAAATACAGACATTGCTTTTTCTCCTTCAATCATTGGAGCTAGTATTCTGAAAGCTTCTCCTATTAATAATGTTAATATCACATTATCATCTAAATATGTAGGTAAACAGTATTTAGACAATTCTCAAAATGAAAATAGAATGCTCGATGCATATTTTGTGAACGACTTAAGATTTAATTATAATATAAAGACTAATTTGCTTAGGGAAATAGAGATTGTTGTAGCAATCAACAATATATTTGGAGTTGATTACATCTCTAACGGCTGGTTATATAATGGATATGTTGAAGGTATGGGTGTTGCAACCCTGGAAGATGGATTTTTCCCTCAAGCAGGCCGCAATTTTGCCCTAGGATTGAATTTGAAATTTTGATTTTTTCCTTTGTAGAGACGCCATGCTGGCGTCTCTTTTTATTTAATATTGGCGTTTCAAATTATACCCAATGTTTTGGAATTTCAAATCGTAGAGCCACGCCTTTAGGCGTGGCTCTACAACATGGCGTGGCTCTACGGGGCGCGTCTCTACAACATACCACGTCTTTACGATTCTTCGTCTAATGCCTTGTGCAGTGAATAATTTTTCCATTTCTCTATTACCTGCAACATATCTGATGATATTTCAGAATCAAAAAACATGTATTCTCCGGTTACAGGATGATTAAATCCTAATGTTTTTGCATGCAAGGCGTGGCGTGGCATAATCTGAAAACAATTATTAACGAATTGTTTGTATTTGGTAAAGGTTGTACCCTTCAATATTTTTTCGCCACCATATGTTTCATCATTAAACAAAGGATGTCCGATAAATTTTAAATGAGCTCTAATCTGATGTGTTCTGCCTGTTTCTAGCTTACACTCAATTAAAGTAACGTATCCAAATTTTTCTAACACTTTATAATGAGTTACTGCATGTTTGCCATGCTCTCCTCCCGGAAAAACATCCATTACCTTTCTGTTTTTTAAACTTCTCCCAATATGTCCGGAAATCGTTCCTTCAGACTCTTTTAAATCTCCCCAAACTAGCGCGTTATAAATTCTGTCTATAGTTCTGTCGAAAAACATTTTTGCTAGTCGAGCCTGTGAATATTCATTTTTACCGACTATCATTATTCCCGATGTATTCTTATCTAGCCTGTGAACCAACCATGGTCTGATTGTTTCTCCTTGCTGCTTTGCTAAATCTTTAAATCTGTACATCAACGCATTTACAAGTGTTCCTGTGTAATTTCCATATCCCGGATGCACAACCATACCGGGCTCTTTATTCAAAACAAGAATATGATCATCTTCAAATACAACATTAATTGGAATATCCTCAGGAATTAATTCTATCTCCCTTGGCGGGTGAGGCATTACTATGCTTATCTCATCAAGTGGCTTAACTCTGTAATTGGGTTTAACAGGATTTCCATTTACCAGAATGTTTCCTGCACGGGCTGCTTCTTGAAGCTTGTTTCTGCTTTTAGCTTCAAGCCTGTGAAATAAAAACTTGTCAATTCTTAATAGTCCCTGTCCTTTATCAACAATAATATTATGATGCTCATAAAGTTCTTGTTCTTCACTTTCATCAATAATATCATTGTCAGAAAACTCCTGATCTTCGTATTCCTTCATCTATCTGTTTTTATCTTGGGATTTTTATAAAGCGAACCGGACTTAATTCTCTTCCGGAATTTATTAACCTTAAAATATATGTTCCTGAAGGGAGAGAAGAGATATCTATTTTTTCATTATATAACTCTTGCAGAACCATTATGCCCTTAATATCAAAAACTTGAATAACTGCGTCTGTAGCAATATTCCCAATTATAGAAATATTAAGATAATTGTCAGAAATCGGATTGGGGAATAAATGAACTTTACCTACTTCATTTGTTGTTGCATTAGGAGCAGATAACAAATGATTAAACACCGGCCTAATCATTAAAGCGCCTGAAAACATAGATTGCTGCCATTGCCCGTCAGCGTTGAAAAATATGTTGTTTCCGGCATTGTTGTTTACATCATAACCTATATTAAGAAAGTCTGAAGTGTTTTGAACTAAACCAACGTAAAATGTATCTGTTACTAAAACGCCACTGCTAATAGTATAATTTACAAATTGATTGAGCTCTTCACCAAATTCAGGCATCAAAAGGCTAGAAGATTGATAAAGAATAACTTCCGGTAAAAGGCTTTTCCAAACAGTCAGATAAAATGGCTTTTGATTCACATCTGCTCGGGTTCTGTTAAAATAAAAACTCACAGATTCAAGCATGTCGCTCTTTGCAGCTACAAATCTGTATGCCAATTTTGGATTCCACCCTGATAAACCATAACCTGCCTCTGATACTCCATCATCATATGCAAAGTAATTTGAAAACTCTTGTTTGTAAACTATTGTATCGTTTCTTTGATATGAATCTCCTTGTGCTCCTTCTCTGATAACATGGGTAATATAGAATGTTCTCTCATCTGCAGGAGCTGTTGGCAAAGGATTTGAAATAACAGCAGGATTTGTATGTGCAGGATAGTTTTGATAACCTGATTCGCTAAATGGTGCAATATTCCATGTTCCACCACTGTAATTCCTTATTAGATTATCGTCCTCATCGGTAATATAATAGCGATATGAATAGTTATAGGTGATTTGGTCAAGATTTGTAAACACAACATTAAAATTGGATTTTAGGTGCTGCTGAGGATTTACAATATAATGACTCCAAGGCATTGCTGTGTAATTTTGCAATAGTGATTCTGCCGGCTCAACAAAGGCTATGTCGTGGTAGTAGAAATCATTTACTGACCTTCCTGATGCCAAATAAACATAATCAATATTCCAAATTGATGTATTACCTGCGTAATTATTCGGCGACTTTCCTGCCGGGAAACTTGCGTAGTTTTTAAACCTAAACTGAAAATCTTTTCTGAAGAACTCCTCATCCTCAATTACAATTATAACTCTTTTAAAATACGGAAAATCATTACCGGCAAAACTTTCGAGCGATTCCCCTGTTGCACTCCAAACTGTTATCCATTTCTCAACTGTTTCTCCTTCTTTGTCAATAAAGTCATCGTCGGCTTTTGACAGAAACTGTAATACGAGAGAATCTCTCTCCAATGGCACAACTCCTCTGCCCTGGGGCTGATAATAAAACGAAATCATCACTGAATCCGCAGGAGTTAACAAATATTTTTCATCCTCAATAAACAATGAGTCAAGTCGTATTGGCTTTGATGTTAATAGATCTGCTGCAAATTGGTAAGGGCTCGTAATAGCAGCCTCATAAACTTCTCCATACTGATTTAATGCATCAAACGTAGCAACACCATATGTTTTAGGATGTAAGCCGTACGATGTATTAACAAAAACAAAAGAATCAACCCATAGTTTTTGATCGGGAAATGGTCCATTATTAGTGAAATCGTCAATAAAAGGAAGCTTTACAGTGTCAGTGGTTGTTTTTAATGATGTATTTAACTGAGGACTTAGAATGGCTTTAGCCGGATTTATTTCAAGTGGCAATAACAACTCCTGGGCATTTATTACAACACTCAACAATAAAAACAAAAGAATCGAAATTAATTTTATCCGCATTTTTAGGTATTATCAAAATCATTAATCAAAATCATTAATCAAAATCTTCTTCATCGAAATCTTCTTCAGAAATTATTATTTCATCAGTTAAATCTACCTCATCAACAGATTTATACCAAAGGTTTACTTTTGTTTCTCTAAGTACCTTTGGGTTATCAGCAGGAGTAGGAGTTTGCTTATAAACAACAGCCATCTCTTTTGCGACATTATTATGAAAATATTCAGCTCCAACCGTCAAAAAGGATCTTTCTAGTACTCTTTTAGCATCTTCAGGGCTTCTTCCAATTAAATAGGGAAGGGTTACCGTAAGCACTTCATCAAGATATTCATTAAAGTCAAAGTTTTTGTCGCTTCTGTAATAAATGTCAACATTACTTCCCATTTGTAAATTATGATTTCTGGATAAAATATCCGGCACCATCCTGAATACTCTGGCATTTGCTCTCTCATTATCCAAAAATACTTCCTTGCCAATATTTAAAGATGCCGCCTGAATTATAAATCTAGCTTCTGTTCTTGGCTTCCCAATAACCAGTGGTACGGGCACATGCGACAAATAAGAGCCTCTGCCTAAAACTAAATCAATATAAGTCCCTTTTTCAATGTTCGTTCCAGGCTCAATTGTACCATTGTTATACTTAGCTCTAATAACAGAATTTTGAGCAATATCAGAAATATATTCAAGTTTGCCGATATTTAGTTGTAATGATTCAAGAATGGAAATTGCTTGCCTGAGAGATAAATCTGTTAGTTCAGGCATTGAAACCATTTCAGGCATTTTTGCAACGGTTGTAAGATATATTGTTCTGTTTCGTTTTACCTGAACATTTGGCTTTGGATCCTGACTGGCTATTGTTCCCTTCTCTCTGGCCGGGTCAAATATACTGTCATTTATTACATACCTTAAATTTAACCTTTTAATTATTTGTTCAGCATCTTCAAAATGCACTCCTTCAAAATCCGGAACAGTAATAGTTCTTCCGTGCATAGTATAAAGATCAAGAAATTTTAAAGAAAACCAAAGCAATGCAACAACAACAAAAACAGCATATAACAACTGTTTTAAAAATATACGGCTTTTTATAAATGCTCTGACACTCATTTTTCGTATTTTAAAATTTCGTCAAAATTAATAATTATAAACGGAGATATACATTTTTTTATTGCTTATACATATCTTTGCGATGTAGATAATGTTTAATTGGATTTTCGTTTTTTTTATTTGACTTGTAACTTTTTTTTGCAAAATAGCTCAAATAAATTAATGCAAAATGCGGGGAATTGCTGAGATTTACTTAATCTAATTGGCGTTTATTTACTTTAAAAACTTTAAATGAAACTTTTTAACTTAAATCAATGAAAAAGAAAATAGCAATTGTTGCAGGCGGAGACTCAGGTGAATATGTCATTTCTATTAAAAGCTCCAAAAATATTAAGAAGAGTCTTGATAGCAATAAATATATTCCTTTTGTTATAGTTGTAAGAGGTTTAAATTGGTTTTATTTAGACGATTTTGAAAAAGAAATTCCGGTAAATAAGGATGATTTTTCTATAACTATTAATGGAGAAAAAATAACTTTTGACTGTGCATTTATAACTATACATGGTACTCCAGGAGAAGACGGCAAGCTTCAGGGGTATTTCGACTTGTTGAGAATCCCTTATACCGGCGCCGGACAACTACAATCGGCTATAACTTTTAATAAACATATTGCTAATCAATTGGTTGCTCATTGGGGGTTCCCGGTTGCCAGAAATTTAAAAATCAGAAAAGACGAAAATATCTCTTCAGATCATATCCTAGAAAATGTTACTCTTCCGGTTTTTGTGAAACCAAATAAAGGGGGCTCTAGTCTTGGTACTACAAAAGTTGATTTAAAAGAAGACCTAATTAAGAATATCATGCTGGCATTAGAACATGATGATGAGGTGTTAGTTGAAGAATACTTGCCTGGAATTGAGCTTACTTGCGGTACAATCAGATACAACAATGAAATCAAAACATTTCCGGTTACGGAAATTGTTAGCAAAACAGCAAGTAAGTTTTTTGATTATGAGGCAAAATACACCAAAGGTGCTTCTGATGAAATTACTCCTGCAAGAATATCTAATGAACTTTCAGATAAAGTTCAGCAATCTTCCAAGTTTCTTTATGAAAAGTTTGAACTGAGCGGAATAGTCAGATTTGACTATATCTTTTGTCGTGATGTTTTGTATTTTCTGGAAGTAAATACTGTGCCGGGCATGACTGACGAAAGTATTGTTCCTCAGCAAGCTGCTGCTGCAGGGGTGAATATTACCCATCTTTTCTCACTTACAATAGATGATGCAATAAACAAATTAAAGACTGTTTAAAAAATTAACAAGCTTTTTTACCGCTACTGATCTGTGACTAAGAAGATTTTTCTCTTCCATAGTCATTTCTGCAAATGTTTTGTTGAATCCATTTGGAATAAAAATAGGATCATATCCAAATCCATTCGAACCCCTTTCTATATCTATAATGCTGCCATTCACAATTCCTTCAAAAAAATATTCTTTATCATCCATGATTAGAGATATGACAGTTCTGAACCTTGCATTTCGATTGGCTTTGTCGGAAAGTTCATTTATAAGCTTTTTAATATTTTCTTTATCTGACTTTGATTCTCCGGCATATCTGGCCGACATAACACCGGGTTTTCCATCCAAAGTATCAACTTCCAACCCTGTATCATCTGCAAAACAATTAATTCGAAATCTATTATAAATATGACGGGCTTTGGCCGATGCATTTTCATGCAATGTATTAAAAGGCTCAGGAATATCATCAAAAAAAGCAACATCGTCCAGGCTTATCAGTTCGATGTTGCTTTTAATTAAAGATTTTATTTCCCTAAGCTTATTAATATTGTGAGTTGCAAAAATAAGCTTCATCAATTATTTCATTTCAATTAATACGAATGCCTTGGGAACCATATCCCCAATTTTAACATTAATTGATTTTATGTGTCCGTCAAAAGGTGCAATAATGATATTTTTCATCTTCATTGCTTCAAGTATAAGAAGTTCTTGCCCCTCTTTTACCTCATCCCCTTTTTTTACAAAAATTTCAGGAATGCTGCCCGGCATAAATGCAGTGATTTTTTTAGGATTTCTCGGAACATAAGGCTTTCTTTGAGAGTGCATTTTATTATGTAAAGTAATATATGCAGCATCATCTATAACCAATTCCGAATAAATGATTTCCTCTTTTTCTGTTGTTTTCTTCGTTTTAGCCATTTCTATATTTTAAATGATTTACTAAATCTTCAATCTTTAATCTATTTTGCCCCCAGCACCCTAAGCGGGGAGCTACAGAATCTTGTACACTATCCATTATCCACTTAGCACTTAGGACTTAGGACTCAGGACTCAGGACTGTTTACAAATCTTCAATCCTAAAACGGAGGAATACCATGCTTTTTAGTTGGAATCAATTGCTCTTTTGTTGCAGAAATCTCAAGCGCATGAAGAACAAATTTTCTTGTATCATGTGGTTCAATAACTGCATCAACATAACCATGAGCGGCCGCAACATAAGGGTTGGCGAATTTTTCTTTGTATTCTTCAACCTTTTTCTTGCGCATCTCTTCAGGATTCTCAGCATTTTTTATCTCGCTTCTGAAAATAATATTAGCTGCACCTTCAGGTCCCATAACGGCAATTTCTGCAGTTGGCCATGCAAATACAAAGTCGGCTCTCAAATGTCGAGAACACATTGCTATATATCCTCCACCATATGCTTTTCTTAAAATTATAGTAACCTTTGGAACTGTAGCTTCAGAATATGAATAAAGAATTTTTGCACCATGGCGAATAACTCCGGCATGCTCTTGATCAATTCCCGGTAAATAACCAGGAAGGTCAACCAAAGTAACTAATGGAATATTGAATGCGTTGCAAAAACGAATAAACCTTGCCGCTTTATCAGATGAGTCAACATCAAGAACACCTGCAAGAACCATCGGCTGATTAGCAACAAATCCTATTGTTTGCCCATTCAATCTTCCAAACCCAACAACCATATTCGCTGCAAACAATTCCTGAACCTCAAAAAATTCGCTGTTGTCAGATATCGATTTTATTACGTCTCTTACATCATATGGCTGCCTTGGGTCGGCCGGCATGATTTTGTCAATCTTAAACTCTTCAGTTTTAGGTGCTTTCTTTGGAAATGGTTCAGCTTTTTTTGAGTTATTCCAAGGAATATATGTTACAAGCTTTTTTATTTGCTGGAAACACTCTGCTTCACTTTCTGCAAAGAAATGAGCATTTCCTGTAATTTCAGAATGAACCCTTGCTCCTCCAAGCTCCTCCATGCTAATCTCCTCGCCCAGCACAGATTTAATAACTTCAGGGCCGGTAATAAACATCTTGGAAATCTTGTCAACTACAAACACAAAGTCTGTTAATGCAGGCGAATATACAGCACCACCGGCGCAAGGACCTAGAATAACCGAAATCTGTGGTATTACTCCGGAAGCTTGCGTATTTCTAAAGAATATCTCTCCATAACCTGCCAAGGAATTAACACCTTCCTGAATTCTAGCGCCACCTGAATCATTTATTCCTATTATTGGAATTTTAAGGTTCATCGCTAAATCCATAATCTTGGTGATTTTACGCGCATGCATCAATCCTAATGAACCTCCTGCTACTGTAAAATCTTGGGCATAGATACAAACAGGATAACCACTAATAGTACCGGTTCCGGTTATTACACCATCGCCAGGAAGCTGCTTCTTATCCATGTCAAAATCCTTTGCGGCATGCTCAACAAATAAATCGTATTCATGAAATGAATTGGGGTCAAGCAATGAGATAATCCTTTCGCGGGCTGTCATCTTTCCCATTGCTACTTGTTTTTCTATCGCCTGAGCGCCACCACCCTGCAATGCGTCCTGCATTCTCTTTTTCAGATCAAGAGTTTTTTGCTTTATTGACATAATTTTTTTTGTTATATTAAACTATTGAATTTCTTAAATATCACAATGTCAGGCTTTTATCTGACACCAAAATTGTCTTAAAAAAAAAATCAAAGTAATAAAAAAAAAATGAAAGAATAGCGCTTTTTATTTACCAAATTTTTATTCCCGATTGTGCTTATACAATATTATTATATATATTGCACATAATTCATAGTGCTCAGTAGTTTATCTAAAATTCGCATATACATAGGATGTCAGATACAATATTTATATAAACATACTGCTGCAAATGTTTTTTTTCATTTTTTTTCATTAATTTTGTTTTGCATTATAAATATTTCCTATATTTGCTGCATAAAATATGAGTTGAAATCAACAAAACTCTTTAATTTTAAACCTTTAATAAATTAATTAACTAAAACAAAAAAATCATGAAAAGAAAACTTTTACATTATTTTAGCTTTTTATTGCTTGCTGTTTTTCTTATCGCAAGCAGCAATGTGGCTGTAAGTCAAAATGACAAAACAGGAATTACTGTTGAGAATGCTATTAGTTCAAAAGAAACTCTTTGCCCGGAAGGAACAATTCTTGCAAATGAACCTGATGGAACAAACGGATTAACTTCATCAACTGATGCAGGATATGTTAACCATCATAAAGTAACAGGTTTAAACAATGCAACTGTTGAGAGTATTACTGTTTGGGGTCTTATGGCATTCCATAATGGTACTTCTTGGGTACAATGCGTTGACACACAAATGGATTTCGAACTTCAGTTCTATGCCACTGGTGATGAGCCGGGTGAATCTTTTTACACTGAAACAAAAGGTTTAAATATGGAAGAAACTGACGAAGTTACATTTGGAACTTGGACAGTTGTTAAAACTACTTTTGAAATTGCTGACCCAATTACTGATTTTTCAGAAGGATTTTTCTCAATTGCTTCAACAAACAATGCTACTTGCTGGTTCTTAAACATTAGTTCTGCATCAGGTACTGGTGAAACTGGTTTTTACGATGCTGATGAGGTATGGACACTAAGAGATGTTCCAATTGGATTCTGTATGACCGGTGAAGAGGAAGAGCCTATTTATGACACTTTCCCTGTTACTTTTGTAGTTAACATGACAGGCGCTGTTGCTGCAGGTGATGTTACTTTTGACCCTGCTGTACATGATGTTTATGTATCAGGAACTTTTGCTGATTGGGCACAACCCGGTTCTGACGAAGCTTTCAAACTAGAACCTGTTGTTGTTGCTAAAGAAGGTGGTCTATACGACTTCTTCGAAAGCTGGGAAAGCTATGCAGACTTTACTGTTGCAGGTGGTGAATCTGCAGGTACAAACTCTCTTGGAGCTTGGACTATTGTTAATAACAAAGCAGGTACTGCTAACTGGGGTTCTTCTGACTATGATTTCGAAAATGAAGGAACAGACTACGGGTTTATTATTTTCAACCCAACAACTACTGACCCTGCTGCCGATGCACATCCTGCTCAAGATGGAGAAAAATATGGTGCCTTCACACAAGCGAATGTTATTGGTGACGACAAATGGTTAATCTCTCCAGCTCTTGAAGTTACAGCTACATCTGAACTTACATTCTGGGCAAAAGCTATGACTCACGCTTATGGAGCTGAACGTTTTATCGTTCTTGTTTCAACTACTGATAACGATCCTGCTAGTTTTACAAAAATTTCTGCAGGTGACTATCTAGAATCTTCTACTGATTGGACAGATTATACTTTTGACCTAAGTGAATATGATGGAGAAACTCTTTATTTTGCAATTAATTATGTTTCTTACGATGCTTTCTTCTTCTTAATAGATGCTATCACTGTTACTGACGTTGTTGCTCCAACTGAGTATTTCTACACAATTACTCTTGATGTTGAAGAAGGAACTCATGAATATAAGTATTTCTTAGTTGAAGACGCTCCATCATGGGATATGGGAGAATGGGCAGGTGGCCTAAACCGTACAATTGTTGTTTCTGAAGAGATGATTCAAGAAGATGTTTGGGGTGATGAACCAATTTCTGTTCCAACAATTACTGATAACAAGTTTACAGTTTATCCAAATCCTGCTCGCGACATTATCAATGTTGTTTCAGGATCTCAAATCAACAATGTTAGAGTATTTGACCTAAGCGGAAGATTAGTATTCAGCCAGTCATACAATGCTAACCAAGTTGTTCTTGATATTAACAACTTCAAAAACGGATTATACATTATGCAAATCGCTACCGGCGAAGGCATCCAAAATGTAAAATTCAGCGTTGTGAAGTAATATCAATACTGAAAAATAAAAAAGGCTGATACATTGTATCAGCCTTTTTTATTTTAAGTCCTGAGTCCTAAGTCCTAAGTCCTAAGTCCTAAGTCCTGAGTCCTGTATCCACCCCTATAAAACTGGACTAATTTCCTTTGTTGTTAATATTTGATTT
>CAZRNU010000018.1:0-34521 GCA_964601515.1 uncultured Bacteroidales bacterium
TCTCACTATCACATTGGCACATTATCACATTGGCATATTGGCACATTATCAAATTAGCACATTATCACATTATCACATTGGCATATTGGCATATTGGCACATTGAACAACACCGCCATATTTTTTGTTCCATAAATAAGAATCACAAATCAAAAACATACAAACATGACACATTTAAAAGTAGGCGACAAAGCTCCTGAATTCAAGGGGAAAGACCAAAACGGTAATGATATTAGCCTTAAGGATTTTAAAGGCAAAAAAGTTGTTATTTATTTTTATCCAAAGGACAATACTCCCGGTTGTACTGCCCAGGCTTGTAATTTAAGGGATAATTATGATGTATTACTTAAGCAGGGATATGTTGTGATAGGTGTTAGTAAAGACAGCCAGAAATCTCATCAGAAATTTATTGAAAAATTTGAACTTCCATTTCCTCTAATCGCAGATGAGGATAAAGTAATTTTAAATCAATTTGGTGTATGGGGTCCAAAGAAATTTATGGGCAGGGTGAGTGATGGAATTCACAGAACTACGTTTGTAATTGACGAGAAGGGAATTTTCTCTGAGATAATTGAGAAAGTTGATACAAAAGAACATACAGTTCAGATTCTAAAAAAATAGATTTTAAAATCAATTACTTTATCTTTGAAAAAAAATAGATGAAGTAAAATGC
This sequence comes from uncultured Bacteroidales bacterium, assembly GCA_964601515.1. Lineage (GTDB taxonomy): Bacteria > Bacteroidota > Bacteroidia > Bacteroidales > UBA7960 > PWND01. Next base: position 673 of record CAZRNU010000018.1, read on the forward strand.
GAGCCTTTTTAATCATTTTTCTTATAGCGCTAATCAGTGGTAATGCAAATGCCCAAGATTGGCGCTTTTTTGATTCTTTGCGTGTCGAGAAACAAAATCATAAAGAGATAAATCAAGCCCTAGAATTTGGTGAAAAAGCTATTGAATTGTATGTTGAATACTATGGCGAAAATGATACTGTTTATGCTGATTTGCTAAAAGTTATGATGGACTTGCATAAAACTGCAAAGCAGTTTTCGAATGCAGAATCATACGGAATAAAAGAATTGATTGTTAGAGAAAGAGTTGAAGGAAAATTATCTGCAAATTACATTGCGGCATGCAATAATCTTGCATTGTTATATAAGGAATTAGGCAATTATGAACTTGCAGAACCTTTATATATTGAGTTTAGAGGCCTTGTAGAGAATTTATATGGCAAAGAACATGAAGAATATGCTGCCTCTTGCAATAACCTTGCAACTTTTTACCGAGCACTTGGAAGATTCTCGGATGCTGAGCCATTGTTGCTTGAAGCTAGGGACACTTATGAAAAACTTTTTGGAAAGAAACACAATAATTATTTGGTAATTTCAAATAACCTGGGTGGATTGTACCGAGCAATTGGTAATTATGGTGCATCGGAGGTTTGTTATGTTGAGGTTAAGAATATTCGCGAAGAAATTTTGGGAAGAGAAAGCATTGATTATGGTGTTAGTTGCAATAACCTGGCTTTATTATATAGAACTATGGGCAACTATAATGCTGCTGAGCCATTATATCTTGAAGCTAAAGACATTTTTGAAAAGCTATTAGGACGGGAGCACTCTTATTATCTTTCAATAATCAGCAATCTAGCTTTATTATACAGAACAACAGGAAAATATAATGAAGCAGAACCTTTGCTCATAGAAGTGAAAAATGTTTATGAAAAAATGTATGGTAATGAGCACCCTATGTATGCTCAAAGTTCCAATAATCTGGCGGTTTTTTACCGAACTGTTGGAAATTATGATACGGCAGAGCCATTATTGGTAGAGTCTAGAGAGCTTTATTCCAAAATTGTTGGCAGGGAACATCCCGATTATGCAAGGAGTTGTACTAACTTGGGGGAGGTTTTAAGATTTAAAAAACGGTATAAAGAAGCAGAAGCTTTATTAATTGAAGCAAAAGTAATTGAAGCAAAAGTTTTTGGCAAGCAACATCCTGATTATGCCCAAAGTTGTAATAATCTTGCTGTTTTATATGATATTACAGGAAATTTTAAATTTGCTAAAGACCTGTTTACGGAAAGCATCGATATCAAAAACAGAAATATTTTTAAAAATTTTTCATTTCTATCTGAAAAAGAAAAAGAGTTATACTTCAAAACTCAATCGCCTTATTTCTCTGATTTTTATGCATTTGCATTCAGAAATATACGCAATGATAAGACTATAACTGAAATTGTTTTTAACAATGTGATAAGAACAAAAGGCTTGCTTTTACAGTCTTCTACAGCAATGCGCTCGTCAGTTTTGAAAAGTAATGATGCTGAGCTTATTGAATTATATGAAAAATGGATTGATCTAAGAGTTGATATTTCAAAACTTTTTTCAATTGAAGTTTCAAAAAGAAAGACAGACCCGACGATTTTGGAAGAACAAGCAAATGAAATTGAAAAAGAGCTTGTAAGAAGATCTCAGGTATTTAGCAATTTTGAAAATGTTCAAAATGTTACCTGGAAGGATATAAAATCAGTATTGAAAAGGAGGGAGGCTGCAATAGAATTTCTACATTTTACTGATAAAAACGACCGGGATGTGGTTAAATATTTTGCATTAATAATTAGAAATAACAGTAAGTATCCGGAAATGGTTTATTTGTTTGATGAATCTGCACTAAATCATATTATTGAGGAGTCATCTGTTAATAGTTTACATAAAATAAACTCCGTTTATGGCATTAATGACAACCCAAATACAAAGTTGTATGAATTAATTTGGAAACCAATGGAAGGATTCCTTAAAGGTATTGATAATGTTTTCATTTCTCCTTCCGGTTTGCTGCATAAAATATCATTTGCTGCAATAGCAAAAAGTAATAATGTTTATTTGAGTGATGTATTTAATATTAATAGCTTATCGGGAACAATTCAACTTTTAACAGCTAACGAATATGTTTTTGATAAATCAATGGACGTAAATTTATTTGGGGGTGTAAACTATAATTTGTCGAGTGAAGATAAAACTATATGGGAATACCTTGAAGGAACTCGTAGAGAGGTTGAAGAAATTTCGGAGATTCTTTTAAATGAGAATGTTAAAGTAAACTTGTTTATTGGAGATAATGCAAGTGAAGAAAACCTGAAAAACAATGCCGGTAATGTTTTACACATAGCAACTCATGGCTTTTTTTACCCCGACCCTGATGAAGTTATTCGCAAACAATCATTAGAAGTGAAAAAGGGTGATGTTATGTTTAGAGGTACAAATGTAGGATTTGGTGTTTGGACATATATGAATAGCTCGAATCCGCTGATGCGTTCCGGACTAGCATTGGCAGGAGCAAACAGTGTATGGACAAAGCAATTTGCAGATAGCGAAAATGATGGAGTTTTAACTGCTCAGGAAGTTACAAATCTTGATTTTTCTAACACAGGATTGGTTGTTTTATCAGCATGTGAAACAGGGCTTGGAGATATAAAAGACAGTGAAGGAGTTTATGGGCTTCAGAGGGCTTTTAAGATGGCCGGAGTAAATCAAATAATTATGAGTTTATGGCAAGTTCCGGATAAGGAAACTGAAGAATTTATGACTTTGTTTTATTCGCAGTTGATTATTAAAAATGATGTAAAAGCATCGTTTAATTATGCACAGAAAGAGATGCGCAAGAAATATGATCCGTTTTTTTGGGCTGCATTTGTTTTGGTTGAGTAATTTTTTTCTGTTTGTGAAATAAACTACTTTTGAAGAAAATATTTCATTATGAAAGTATTTGATTAAAATTTTATAATTATTATTTTTTTAATCGAAATATTATTAATTTTGAGCCGCAAAAGTAATAGACTAAACATAAAATTAAATAGACAAAAATTGTGATTTATGAGTAAAGAAAAAGAAAAAGAAAAAGAAAAAGCATCGAACGTGAATGCAGAGAAGATGAAAGCACTCCAGCTAACTATGGATAAAATAGAGAAATCGTATGGTAAAGGCTCAATTATGAAGTTAGGAGATTCAGTTGTTGAGGCAGTAGAAAGTATCTCAACAGGATCTTTGTCGCTTGATATTGCGCTAGGTACAGGTGGTTTGCCAAGAGGTAGAGTGGTTGAAATATACGGACCTGAATCTTCTGGTAAAACTACCCTGGCAATACATGCAATTGCATCTACACAAAAAGCAGGTGGAATTGCTGCGTTTATTGATGCTGAACACGCATTTGACAGTTCCTATGCAAAAGGGCTTGGTGTTGACATTGAAAATCTTTTAATAAGTCAACCCGACAACGGTGAACAAGCTTTGGAAATAACTGAAAACCTTATTCGTTCAGGTGCAATTGATATAATCGTTATAGACTCAGTAGCTGCTCTAACTCCAAAAAGTGAGATAGAAGGTGAAATGGGTGATTCAAAAATGGGATTACAGGCAAGATTAATGTCGCAAGCTCTTAGAAAACTTACAGGTACCATAAACAAAACCGGTTGCTGCTGTATTTTTATTAATCAGCTTAGAGAGAAAATTGGTGTAATGTTTGGCAATCCTGAAACAACTACCGGTGGTAATGCCCTGAAATTTTATGCTTCTGTAAGGCTTGATATAAGAAGAATATCGCAAATAAAAGATGGCGAACATGCTGTTGGTAGCCGTACTAGAGTAAAAGTTGTTAAAAACAAACTTGCTCCACCATTCCGTCAGGCTGAATTTGATATTATATATGGACAAGGAATTTCTAAAACAGGCGAAATAATTGACCTTGCTGTCGACCATAACATTATCAAGAAATCAGGTTCATGGTTTAGCTACGGAGAAACAAAACTAGGACAAGGTCGTGATGCAGTGAAGCAATTATTGACTGATAATATTGAGCTTGCTGAAGAACTGGAACTAAAAGTTAAAGAGATTCTTAAGACAACGAAGTAAAAAGTCATATATCAAACAAAAAAGGCTGTAATGTTTAATACATCACAGCCTTTTTTATTATATCTAAACCTTAATCTTAATCTCAACCTCAACCTCAACCTCAATGATATTCGTATTCAGCAATAATTTTGTTTAAAACCAAATTACCCTGAGTATCATAACGCCTTTCTCTAATTATATGTGGGAAATTATCTGAATTGGCTTCTGCAGAGTATTTAATTGAGTATGTATTCCAGTCAAATTCGGGATATGTGCTGCAAACTGCATCTAAAACAAAATTTGGATTAAGGCAAGAAATTATGCTAAACAACGATTCAGTGTAAATATTGAAATTTCTAAAGATTCTTCTGTATGGGTTTTTTGTTTCGCAAATCTTAAAATGATAATATAAAACCACAGATCCATTATTTCTGCTAATTCTTGTGATATTACCTCTTGAGTCGTATTGAATGCCTGTTGCAATTATAACTCCATCCTTAAGAATTGAATTTAAAGTGTTGTTATCATAAGCGAAAATATAGTTTGAAATGAGATTGCCATTGTGGAATCCTCTTATCTCCATTAGATTGTTGCCTAAAAGATTGTATTCAAATTTTTTCTCGTTCTGATCTGCTCCATTTTCAGAAAAATAAACGTGGTGACTATTGTCTTTAGGAATAATCTGATATTCATAAAGTGGCTCAGAATCAGCCGATTCTTCTTGACCGTATATTAATGCAGAACCTGTTTCTCCCCTTACGTAATATTCAAGGTAAGCTCCGGATTTAACATTCTGACCACTAAAAAGATCATATTCCCAAACTGTTAAAAATAATTTTTCCTCCGCTAAATCTATATCATCGGGAGGATTAATGGGGTCTTTTTCACATGAAAAAGCAACAAATAATGAAATTAAAACAATTAAGGCGCTGTGAATTCTTTTCATCCAGTTTACTGATTAGTGAAAAAAATATTTTTTGTGATTAAGAATTATTACTTTTAAACACAAGTTCAAATTTAATTCATTTTGTAAAAAAAACAAACAGCTTTTAATAAATTTTTTAAACATTTTTGTGTTTTTCTGTGTATTTTACTATCAATAGGCTGATGCAAAAGTAGTAATTTCGAACTTAAAAAATATTAGTTTTTAATTATTTTTGAGAATCCAATTTCGATTTAGACGGGTTTTTAAACATAACTAAAAGACGTTACTGTATTTTTTTTAGACAAAAAACTTATTAACAATAAACATAATCAACTTAAATCAATAGATATGAAAAAACATTCAGGTATTTTAATGATAATCGTTATAATGCTTTTTTCTGTTGTTTGCGGAGCGCAAAGCAAAGTTATGACCGCTGAAACTTTATGGGAGTTTGGACGAGTAAGTGATATACGTGTTTCCCCCGATGGGAAAACTATATTGTTTGGTATAACATATTTTGATGTAGAAGCAAACAAAGGCACCAGAAACCTTTATATAATGCCGGTTTCAGGCGGTACTCCCAAGCAAATCACAAATACTTCGATAAATGAATTTAACGCTTTGTGGCGACCGGATGGGAATAAAATAGGTTTCCTCAGCAGCGAAAGTGGAAGTGTGCAGCTTTGGGAAATGGATATTGATGGAAATAACAGAGAAAAAGTATCTGATATTCCCGGTGGAATTTCAGGATTTAATTACTCTCCTGATCTGAAAAATATAGCCTTTTTTAAGAAAGTAAATGTTCTTCCGGGGGTAAAAGATCTTTATCCTGACTTACCGAAAGCTAATGCCAGAATTTATGACGATTTAATGTTTCGTCACTGGGATCATTGGACAGACAATTCATTTAATCATGTTTTTATTGCTTCATATAGTAATGGTCAGGTAGGTGATTATTATGATTTAATGGAAGGTGAGCCATACAATGCTCCATTAAAGCCTTTTGGAGGAATTGATCAGATTATTTGGAGTCCTGACGGACAAAAGCTGCTTTATACGAGTAAAAAGCTTTTCGGTAAAGCCTACGCAGTTAGTACAAACTCTGATTTGTATTTATATGATTTAAAAACAAAATCCACTCAAAATCTATCTGAATTTAATAAGGGTTATGATAAAAATCCTGTGTTTTCGCCTGATGGAAAGTTTTTAGCATGGGAAAGCATGGAAACTGATGGTTTTGAATCAGATAAAACCAGAATAATGATTTTAGATTTGGCAAAGGGTACATATAAAGATTACTCTAAAGAATTTGACCAAAGCTCTTCCGGCTTTGTCTGGTCTGCAAAATCAGACTTTCTTTATTTTATTAGCGGCATAAAAGCGACACATCAAATTTTTTCTTTAGAACTTAAAACAGGAAAGATAAAGCAGCTTACCCAAGGAAGGCATGATTTCACTTCAATAAATCTTGCAGGAAACAGCCTGATAGCAACTCAAATGACTATGGCTATGCCTGTTGAAATTTTTAGAGTAGATATAAAATCAGGTTCACAAACTCAGATAAGTTTTGTAAATAAAGAAATATTGGATAATTTAAAATTGGCAAAAGTTGAAGAAAGATGGGTGAAAACAACCGATAACAAAGATATGCTCGTTTGGGTAATATACCCACCTGATTTCGATCCTGCGAAAAAATATCCTACATTATTATATTGTCAGGGTGGGCCGCAAAGTGCTGTAAGTCAGTTTTTCTCATACCGATGGAACTTTCAAATGATGGCTGCCAATGATTATATAATTGTGGCTCCAAATAGGAGAGGATTGCCTTCTTTCGGTCAGGAATGGAATGATCAGATTAGTAAGGATTATGGCGGACAAAATATGAAAGATTATTTAAGTGCTATTGATGCGGTTAAAACTGAGCCATTTGTTGATGAAAACCGACTTGGAGCAGTAGGAGCAAGTTATGGCGGTTTTTCAGTATTCTGGCTTGCCGGAAATCATGAAAAACGTTTTAAAGCTTTCATCGCACATTGCGGAATGTTTAACCTTGAAAGCTGGTATGGATCAACGGAAGAGTTGTTTTTTGCAAACCACGACATTGGAGGTGCATATTGGGAAAATCCACGTCCAAAAAGCTACGACTTTTCTCCTCACCGTTTTATAGGCAATTGGGATACACCTATTCTTGTTATACATGGTGAAAAAGATTTCAGAATTCCTTACACTCAGGGAATGGAAGCCTTTAATGCAGCTCAATTACAGGGAATTCCCAGCAGATTTCTGTCATTTCCGGATGAAAACCATTGGGTACTTCAACCTCAAAATAGTATTCTGTGGCAAAGAGAGTTTTTCAGATGGCTTGATCATTGGTTAAAATAATTATGTCAGATAAACAAAAAAAAAACCGAATGCAGCTAGCATTGACATTATTAATAATTTTGTCTTTAGCTGCATTTGTTTTTTGTAAAAGAGAAGCTAATCCGGCAAATAAAAATTCATCCATATTTATTGATGTTATTGCTGACTCAGTCCTTAATGAAACAAAAACATTATACATTATGACTCAAAAGGAAATTCTTATTGGGAAAATAGAATCATCAAATGAGAGTCTTGCATTGATTCCTTTAAAATATGCTAGCAGAGAAGGTATTTATATGAATAAAGAAGCTTTCGAAGCTTTTCTTGAAATGTATAATGCGGCGAAGGAAGCCGGAATAAAACTTCAAATCTTATCTGGATTCAGATCTTTCAACCATCAGAAAGCAATCTGGGAAAACAAATGGCATGGTAGGCAAACACTTACAGGAAATATTAAAGCTACCGATATTGAAGACAAATTAAAAAGAGCTAAAGAAATTCTAAAGTACAGTGCTATGCCCGGCACTTCCCGACACCATTGGGGAACTGATATCGACCTTAATAGTCTGAATAATAATTATTTTGAGAGTGGTGAAGGAAAAAAGGTTTATGATTGGTTGAATAAGAATGCCGGAATATATGGATTTTGCAGACCATATAATGCAAAAGGGAATGACCGATTAACCGGATATGAAGAAGAAAAATGGCATTGGTCATATATGCCAGTTGCAAAAAAATATTTGTCTGATTATATAGAAACTATTATATACGAAGATATCGAAGGATTTGCCGGCGATGAAACGGCTATAACAATTGGTGTAATTGAAAAATATGTTTCTGCAATAAATCCTGATTGTAAATCAAATTAGCATTAATATGAAGACAACACTTCCCTCATATCTTAAGATAGTTGTAATTCTTATAGGAATTACTCTTGCCGTATTCATAATGATGGAAGCAAAGTCATTATTGGTTCCTATTCTTATTTCGGGTTTGATGGCGGTTTTAATTAGTCCCTTTACCTCATGGCTGGAAAGAAATAAGTTTCCAAAATATCTTTCTGTTTTTACAAGTGTATTGGGGTTGCTTTTGCTAATTGGGATTTTGTTGTTCTTCTTTTATAATCAGATTCTAGGTTTCGCAAAAGACATTTCACTTTTAGAAAGCCGTACATCAGAATTGATAAATGAAATCAATGCTTTAATTGAAAAATACTCGGATGCTGCAATACCATTATCTATGTCGCAAATGAAAGACGTGGCTTTTGGATATATTAGTGATAATGTTTCATCACTCACTCAAGGAATTATGGCAACAGCTTCTACTCTTACTATGTTGTTTATTATTCCGATTTACATTTACCTTTTTCTCTATTACAGGCATTTTCTTATTTCTTTTTTACTTAAAGCATTTGGAGAGTCGCATAATGAAAGAGTAAACAATGCTATTCATAAAATCAGACAAGTAATCAAGAACTATGTCAAGGGTATGTTTCTGGTTATTATAATTCTTGCTGTTTTAAATACTGCAACTTTATATGCTTTTGGAATAAAACATGCATTACTTTTTGGAGTTTTTGCTGCAATGTTGAATGTTATTCCATTCTTGGGTCCGATTTTGGGTTCAGCTCTACCTATTTTTTACGCGCTTCTAACAAAAGACTCTCTTTGGTATCCAATTGGGATTTTGATTAGTTTTTATATAATACAACTTTTTGAAAGCAACTTGTTTACACCGAAAATTGTCGGGGGCAAAGTTTCAATGAACCCATTAATGACAATTTTGGCACTGTTTATTGGCAATTTCATTTGGGGATTAGCAGGTATGATACTTTTTATCCCCGGATTGGCTATTTTAAAAGTAATATTTGATGAAATACCAGGCATGGAACCATATGGATATCTTTTGGGAAACGTAAATGCTGAGAAGAAGGAAAATCGCCGAAAGAAGATGGAGGAGAAGATAATGCAAGTTGGTAAAAAATTAATAAAAAAAAAGCAGCCGGTTAAATAACTATGGCTGCTTTTTACTTTCATTAATAGGAAAGAAATCCTAAATTTAAAGATTACTTAACTGGATTTTTTCCACCTTGTTTTTCATTTGATTGCTTCTTGGATGTTTGTTGTTCTTTATCCGCTATTTGGGGTTTCTGTACATTTTGAACTTTGTCAATGCTTTTTCCTTTTAAATAATCAGGAAGTTCCAATCCTGCCATTCTGAATAATTCCTCAAATGGTGGAATAGAGCCAAGCATTCCTGACAGGAAATTGGCAGTGGCCGGACTTTTACCATCCTTCCCCGAACCCATATTGTCCCAAACAGTTACTTTGTCAATTTTTAGATTTTTGATTGCTTCTACCTGAGTTTTGACCAATTCCGGTAGTTTATCAGCAATCATCATCATTACTGCATCTTTCGAATTACCTGTGGCAGTTGTAAGTTTTTCAAAGCCTTCAGCTTGTTTAGATAGTATTTCAAAGGTACCATTTGCTTGAGCTTGCATTTTCATATAAATAGCATCTGCTTCACCTCTGGCTTCTCTACGCGTTTGTTCTGCAAAAGCTTCTGCGTCAATCTCCATTTTTTCTTTATTTATTTGAGATGGAACGACAATATCAGCTTTTTGTGTTGCCATTTCTCTTTCGGCACGTGCTACTTCTGCTTTCATTTCAGCAGCATAGGCTTCTTCGAGGGCTTTTGCACTTGTAACTTTTTCGGCAGCAACAGCTTTTCTTTCAGCTTCTGCTTCATTTTCACGACGAGTGGCATTTGAATTTGCAATAGTTATTTTTGCCTGGTTTTCTCCTTCAACTGCTGTAGCATCAGCCTGAGACACCTCGATTCTTTGATCTCTTAAAGCATTTGCTTCACCGATAGAACCATCCCTGTTTTTTTCTGCAACGCTTTTCTTTGCATCATTTATAGCTTTTGCAGCGGCTTCCTTACCAAGAGCCTCAATATAACCTGATTCATCATTGATGTCGGTAACGTTTACGTTAATAAGTTTCAAGCCGATTTTTTTCAATTCAGCTTCTACGTTTGCAGACACAGCTGCTAAAAATTTATCACGGTTATTGTTGATTTCTTCAATTTCCATAGTTGCAACGACCAAACGCAACTGTCCGAAAATAATATCTTTTGCAAGGTTGCTAACATCTTCCTGCGTTAGTCCTAGCAAGCGCTCAGCAGCATTATCCATTATGCCCGGTTCGGTTGAAATACCAACTGTAAATCTTGAAGGAACATCAACTCTGATGTTTTGCTGGCTTAAGGCATTTGTAAGATTAATTTCTATTGATAGAGGAGTAAGATTTAGGAAGGCATAATCCTGAATTACCGGCCAGATAAAGGCTGCACCACCATGAATACATTTCGCTGATCTTGTTTCGTTAGATTTGCTTTTTCCCACTTTCCCAAATACAACCAAAACTCTGTCGGACGGACATCTTTTGTAGCGTTTTAATAGTGAAACAATGATAATGAAAATAAACACTACCAATGCAACAATTCCAAAAGTAATATACTGTGCCATAATTTATGATTTAATGTTTATGAATTGTTTTTATGATTTTTTTACGAGTAAGATATCTCCGTTTATAATATCGACCACTTCAACAAATGATCCGGTTGGAATTTGTTCTTCATCATCAGTCATAGCATCCATTGTGCGATATCCTTGCTGGTTTATTTGTATTTTCCCCATCCCACTTCTTTTAGGTGGAATAAAAAGATATACAGACGCTGTTTTCCCTTTAGCAGAGCTAATATTGAGGTTTCCGCTTTCAACGAGCTTCCCAAGAAAATAATAAATAGAAGCCATAATTAGCATCATGAGCAAGCCGGAGCTTGTAGAAATTAACAATATGGCCCAAAGTGCCAAGCCTCCGTATATGCAAGCTAATCCGACCCATCCGAATATAGTGAAAAATGCAAAGAAGTTTTTTATACTGATAAATTGAAACCCTATTCCTGCATCTGATTCAACACTTACATCAGAGTTTCCGATTGCATCCAGCCCGTCGCCGTCGGCATCAGAACCGATTAATGTCATAATCAGCTGTATCACAAATACCAATGAGGCAATTACAGCGATAATCCAGTAAATCATTTGTAGCGAAGATAGGTTTTCCCACCACGAATTAATGTCGAATAGTATCATTTTAATAAGTTTTTGCCTGTGAAATTAATTATTTTTAGAATACTGATTATGAAAATGATAAACTTTTTTGCAAAATATAATTTTGAATTATAAAGTGGTTATTAATTCAAAATTGTAATTAATTTTATTCAAATACAAACCACATGCCGGCACTGAATAACCGGCCTTGGTGCGACTTTTTGCTTTTATAATATCCTCAAAATCTGATTCCGTAATCTTACCTAAACCAACATCCATTAATGTACCGACTATTGCTCTTACCATATTTCTCAGAAATCTATCTGCAGTTATTTTAAATATCAGCAGATTGTCTTCTTTTATCCATTCTGCAGATATTATTTTGCAATTGTTGGTTTTCGTTTGTGTGTTTGATTTTGAGAAGCTCGTAAAATCAGTATGCAAAAAAAGTATTTTTGTTGCTGATTGCATTTTCCCCAAATCGAGAGGTCTGCTATGGATCCATGCTCTGCCTTGTAGAAATGGGTCTTTCGTTGTGCTTATGTAGTAATGATATGTACGGCTTATTGCATCAAACCTTGCGTGTGCGTCATTTTTAACGGGGAAAATATCTTGAATTGAAATGTCTTTTGGGAGAATGCTGTTTAGTTTAAAACCCAAGTTTTTCTTTTCAATCTTTTCTGCTGAAAATTTTGAATCGAAATGTGCGTAATATTCCTTGGCATGCACACCTGTATCTGTTCTACCGGCACCTGTCAATAATACATCCTCTCTTAAGATAGTTTTTAGAGCCTCTTCAATTGTTTGCTGCACAGTAATATCACCCGGCTGTATTTGCCACCCATGGTAGTTAGTCCCATCATAAGAGAGCCTTATAAAATATCTGTAGGGCATATTTTCCAATTGAACATTAAAGCAAAAATACAATTTTATATTGCATGAGTAATTGAAGATAATTCTTAATTTTACTGCTATTATTGAAATTATTATTCTGATTTGAAAAGATTGTTTTTGCCTATTCGTTTAAGGCTTTATCTGCCTGTAAGTTTTATAATTACGATAATTGTAATTGTAATAACGGTGTTTTTTGTAAACAAGTCTATAAACATTATTGAATCGCAAATACTAAATAATCTTGATCTTGAAGTTCAGACAATTGAAAAAATGTTTGAGCGCGAAGCTGCATTTAAACTCGAGAAAGTTAAAACCAATCTTAAAGTTGCTTCAGCAATTTTTAGTAGTAGTGATTTTGTAATAGAGAATAAAGTATTTGATGCTGAAGTAACGAATCAGTTTAGCGGAGAATCTTATAAAACAAAACTAAAAAACTGGAAAATAGGCAATCGTAAGCTTTTTGGTGATGAAATGTTTGTTGATAGCTTGAAGAACTTGTTTGGCGGAACAATTACAATATTTCAAAGGATAGACAGTGGTTTTGTTAGAATGTCAACCAATGTTCTGACTGCAGATAATAGTAGGGCTGTCGGCACATTTATTCCTATGAATTCTCCGGTGATAAAAGAGGTTCTTTCCGGAGAAACATACTTTGGGCGTGCTTTTGTAGTAAACGATTGGTATATTACAGCATACGAACCTATATATGTCAACAATGAAATTGTTGGAATTTTGTATGTAGGCGACAAAGAAAAAAACCTTGAAGATCTTAAAAATGTTTTGCAAAATCTAAAAATCGGGAAAAGTGGATATCCTTTTGTATTTAATAAAGATGGGTATTTATTGATACATCCTGAAAGAGCAGGTGAATTTTGGGGCGATAGTACTTTGTTCCTTCAGGTGAAAGAGATGAAAAATGGGCATTTAAAGTATAACTATCAAGGCGAAAATAAAACTATGTCTTTCGTGTATTTTGAGCCTTTTGAAATATATATTGCTGCTGCTGTTTTCGATAAATTTGAAACGTATGAGCTAAGAAGAGATACTATTTTGGGTGCGGCTATTACTGGTGTATTAGCATTATTGCTTTTACTTGGATTTATTTACTATTTCACATCAGACCGTATTTATAAGTTTTTTACAGAACTTCAACAATCGCAAAAGAAATTAGATACTGTTAGTCGTGCGTTGGAGGAGTCGGAGGAAAGGTTTAAAAAACTATTTGACAGCACCGGCGATGATATTTTTGTTACTGACATAAACGAAAATATTGTTGAGGTAAATAATGCTGCTTGTGAAACTCTTGGTTATACTAAGGAAGAGCTACTAGGTATGAAAATAACTGAGATAAAGTCTGAAAAAGTTAAGGATAAAGTTTCAGAAAACAGAAGGATTATTTATGAAAAGGGAAGTTATTCTTTTGAATCGGAGCATGTTACAAAGGCCGGCGATGTTATTCAAGTAGAGTTTCTTAGCAGAGTTGTAAGTTATGGTGATGAAAAGTTAATTCTTAGTGTTGTAAGAAATATAAGCAATAGGGTAGAGTCGGAAAGGCAAATTCTTAGTGCTATTATTCGTGGCGAAGAAAGAGAAAGAGAAAGGTTTGCCAAAGAAATGCATGATGGGTTAGGTCCATTACTTTCTACAATAAAGTTATATGTAAATGAACTCGATTCTTTTTCAATGACCGAAACAGAAAGAAAGGATTTAATTAAACACTGTAATGAATTGCTTGACGATGCCGTAAATTCTACAAGAACAATATCAAATAATCTTATGCCAACAGTAATTCATTCTTACGGATTAATTAAGGCAGTGCAGGCATTTTGCGATAAGGTAAACAAAACAAATCTGCTAAAAATTGCATTTGAAACTGAAAATATTGAAGAGCGACTTGAAAGTGATCTTGAGTTGATATTTTTCAGAGTTATTAGCGAGCTTATTAATAATACCATAAAACATGCTCAGGCTAAAAACATATATATAATGCTTATTAAATATGAAACCAGGCTGGTGTTGTATTTTAAAGATGACGGTGTTGGTTTTGTTGTTGATGAAATCGTGAATTCAGAGAATAAGGGGATGGGTTTAAAAAACATAATAAGCAGGGTGAAGTCAATAAACGGAAAGTACAATTTTTATAGCACTCCCGGGTCAGGATTTACCCTTAAAATAGAGATATCAATATAATTATTACATATATGAGCGGCAATAGTATTAAGGTTTTTATTGTAGATGACCATGAGATTTTTAGAAATGGGCTGAAAATGGTTTTAGGACGGCTTAAATATGTTGACCTTGCAGGTGAAGCAGAAAACGGGCAGGAGTTTGTCAATATGCTTAAGGAGGTTGTTCCTGATATTGTATTAATGGATATTGAAATGCCTGTTCTTAACGGTATAGAAGCATCAAAGACAGCACTGAAACTTCATCCCAAACTAAAAATAATTGCTCTAACAATGTTTGGTGATGATGAATATATTCAAAGCATGATGGATGTGGGGGCCAAAGGGTTTCTTATGAAAAATATTAATAAAGAAACTCTGGATAAAGCTATTCTTACTGTTCATAATGGCGGAAATTATTACTCGGAAGAGTTGTTCGAGTTTTTTACGAAACAGTTTACAAAAGAAAAAGAATCACCTGAATCGGATTTAAACCTTACCCGCCGAGAAAAAGAAATATTACAACTTCTTTGCGAAGGTTTGAGTAACAAAGAGATTGCTGATGCTTTGTTTATAAGTGAACGCACTGTTTTAGGACATAAAACAAATCTTCTTACAAAAACCAACACCAAAAACTCATTAAGTTTGATGGCGTATGCTATTAAGAAGAAGCTGGTTGTTATTTAGGTTTAAGGTATAGGGTATTAGGTATAGGGTATTAGGTATTAGGTTGTCTTTCCAGGAATCTTTTAGAATCGCCCCACTCTCCATATCCTATTTCTGCACCCGCAAGTTTTATTCTACCTTCAATGCAGTTAGCACAATCTTCCGAGCTTTCATCTGTGCAAGGTTTATTCTCGTACAATTTATAATTGTCGCGGTAAATTCCTGGAGTTATGTTTGGCATTAAGATGTTTGCTCCAATGCGTATTGCTTTTTCTCTTCCAATTTTATCAATTGCCTGAAGAGCAGTGGTTGCAGCAATATTAATGTCTTTCATCATTATTCTTAAAATTGCAACCATCTTTAGTGCTAGTCTGAAACGTTCTTCAAGTGGAATCAGGTTGTCTTTTTCTGAAAATAATGGTGTATCGGCGTGCTCAATATATGGTCCCATGCCACACATGTCAATATCCATTTCTTTCATAAATAATAGATCATCTGCCAGATTTTCAATGGTTTGAAATGGCAACCCAATCATTACACCTGTTCCAACCTGAAATCCGATTTTCCTTAGTAATGATAAGCATTCAATCCTTTTTTCAAAACTATGGTTATTGTCGTTTGGATGAAGTTTAGAATATAATTCTTTATTTGAAGCTTCAATACGCAACAGATATCTGTGAGCACCGGCATCATACCATTTGCGATATACTTCTTCAGTTTGTTCACCACACGATAGTGTGATACCTAATTTGCCGTTAGATATCTCTTTTATTTGTTTTACCAGATTCTCAATTCTTGCAGTATTATTTTCACTTTGCAATTCACCTGATTGAATAACAACAGAGCCGTAATTACTTTTTAAAGCAAAAGCAGCGGCTTCCAAAACTTCATTATCAGTTATATTATATCTTTCTACTTTCTTGTTGTCTCTTCTTATTCCACAATAATAACAGTTTTTTGAACAAATGTTAGACAGTTCTATTAAGCCTCTCAGATACACTTTATTCCCAATATAATCCTCTTTTACTTTTGATGATTTTTCGAAAATCAATTTCAAATCATCTTTTTCAGCATTAAGCAAAGTGATTAATTCATTTTTAGAGAAGCTCTCCTTATTTAAAATGTCTTTAACCATTGTTTTTTTGTTTAGTAAATGGTTGAGTAACTCTTTCAAAAATTCCATTAACCCAAGCTATAGCCATTCCATAGTTTGTAATTGGAATATTTGCATGTTCGAATGGTTTTAGGCGAGAGATAATCTGTTTTCTTGTTACCATGCATCCGCCACATTGAATTACCATCTTGTAATTATGTATAGGTTTTTCAACAGCCGCAAGTCCTGCAACTATATCGAAGTTTAGCTTTTTTCCTGTATGATTTTCCAGCCAACGAGGAATCTTATGCCTTCCAATATCATCGCAACTTACGTGGTGAGTACAAGATTCAAGTATTAATAAGTTATCACCGTCTTCAAGCTTATCAATCATAGGTGTTCCGTTAAGAAATGCTTCGAAATCTCCTCTAAGCTTAGAAAAAACTATGCTGAAGCTTGTAAGCATTATATCGCTGGGAACAATTTTTGAAACAAAATTAAATACCTGACTGTCGGTAACAACAAGTGCTGGTTTTATGCCAAGTTTGAAAAAATCTTCCAACTCAGTTTCTTTAACCGACATACAAATACAATCATTATCAAGAACGTCTCTCCATGCCATAACCTGAGGCAAAATCATTCTTCCTTCCGGAGCTTCTGAATCAATAGGTGTAACCAGCAGTACAACATCTTTTGGCATTACAATCCCTTTAAATAATGAAGGTTTTGCATAAGCAGTTTCCGGAATTGTTTTTTTTATTAAATCAACTAACTCATCAAAGTTGTTATGAACTTTGTTACTGAATGAGAAGGGTTTTTTACCTAGAAGGCTTAATATCTTTTCTGAAAAATCTTTTTCAAGGGGAACTATGTCTGACTTATTATGGATAATTATAAATGGTATTTCATAATAATTAAACTGATTAACAAGACTTTCCTCGAATTCTCCATAAGTATTATCAGTGATTAGCATTATCCCAAGATCAATAACGGGAATCACTTGCAGTGTTTTCTCAATTCTAAGTTTTCCTAAATCACCAATATCGTCAATACCTGCTGTGTCAATAATTATTGCAGGACCAACTCCAAATATTTCAACTGACTTTTTAACAGGATCAGTTGTAGTTCCGGGATGGTCTGAAACAATCGCAATATTTTGCCCTGTGAGAAGATTGATAAATGAGCTTTTGCCATTGTTTCTTCTACCAAAAATTCCGATATGTGGTTTTAAATCTTTGCCTTTCATTGAATTTAGGTATTAGGTGTCAGGTATCAGGTATCAGGATGTTCATGCCTGAATAAGGTTGACCGTTTGTTTACTGCTTGTCATTCCGGGCGTAAGCGAGGAATCCCGTTATTCAGAGATTCTTCTTATTCAAAGTTGTTAGTTCCTAAAAATAAAGATCTCTTTTTCCGTTTTTAAGTTGTTCTATCCTTTCTCTAAGCTTCGCTTTAACCTTTTCATCAGGCAGAGCTTCTATATTCTTTTCAATTACTTGCCATCCCTTATGCGATGTGTTTTCAGGAGCGTAATCTAAAAGGTACTCAGCCAAGGTTAGAATAGCATTTGGAGAACAAAACCTTTTTATAAAACCAGGAACAGAAAATTCCATGAAATGTTCACCTGTTCTGCCAAGTCGATAGCATGCAGTACAAAAAGAAGGTAACATATTATGGTCAAGAAGTTCCTCTATAATTTCGTTTAAGGATCTTTCATCATTAATACGAAACTGACCTTTGTTCAAATCTTGTTCTGTGTTTTGGGTTCTGGAATAACTTCCAAGTTCAAGTTTAGTACCACCGTCAATTTGACTAACACCGTAATTTATACATTCATTTCTAATTTCTTTGGGTTCGCGAGCAGTTAGTATCATACCTGTATAAGGTACCGCAAGCCTTAGTATTGCAATCATTTTTGCAAAGTCGCTGTCGCTAACAATATATTTTGATCCCATTTGAAGCATTGAAGCATCTTTAATTCTTGGGAAAGAAATTGTATGAGGACCAACATTATAGCAGGCTTCAAGATGATTAGTGTGTCTTATTAATCCTAAAACTTCATATCTCCAATCATATAGACCGAATAATGCACCAATGCCAACATCATCTAATCCGGCTTCCTGAGCTCTGTCTAGAGAAGTTAATCTATAATTGAAGTCAGCTTTTTTACCTCTTATATGATATGTTTTGTATGCTTCAGGGTGGTATGTTTCCTGAAATACCTGAAAAGTTCCAATTCCGGCTTCTTTTACTTTTCTAAATCCTTCAATTTCTAGGGGAGCAGCATTTATGTTTACTCTTCTAATCTCACCGTTGCCTTTTTTTACCGAGTATGCAAGCTTTGTGCAATGTGCAATATAGTCGGCATCGTATTGATCGTGTTCGCCAAAAACAAGGATTAAACGTTTTTGCCCGTTATCTTCAAGTGCTTCTATTTCTTGTGTAATTTCAATATCAGACAGAGTCTTTCTTACAGCATCTTTATTGCTAGCTCTGAATCCGCAATATGTACAGTTGTTTTTACATTTATTACCAATGTATAATGGAGCAAAAAGAACGATGCGATTACCATAAATGTTTTCTTTAAGTTTACGAGCACCATCTTTTATCATTTCTACCAGGTCAGGATCAGTTGTGTTTGTTAAAACAGCAGTTTCCTGCATGCTAAGCCTGTTTTTTGATAGAGATTTTTCAATGATATCTTTAATTAATGCTCTGTCAGGTTTTGCATTGTTAAGTATGTCATGAATCTCTTCAGGGTCAATGAAAGGCTGCATTGGCGCATCGGGAATCCTATATTGTTGAGTAATAAATTTCATTTCAAATGTGATTTAGCTATAAAACTGTTTAAGCAGGAATTTTTATTATAAACTTGCTTCCAACATCAGGAGTGCTTTCAACTCTAATGTTGCCCTTATAAAGTTCCACCATTTTTTTTGCTATAGATAGCCCCAATCCGCTTCCGGTAATGAACTTTGTTTTGTTGTTTTTAATTCTGACAAAATCTTGGAATAACAACCCTATCTCATCTTCCGACATTCCTATTCCGGTATCTTCAATAACGATATCTATATTTCCACCATTTTTTCGCAGAGAAACAAAGACCTCACCGTTTTCTTTGTTGTATTTTACAGCATTAGAAATCAGGTTATTAAGAATAATTTCAACCTCGTTTTTATCGGCCATCATAAACAAAGACTCATCACAATCCATTTTTAGTTTAATGTTTCTTTGAATCGCTAGAGGTTCAACTGAGTCAGCTACGGTTCTTGCTATTTCTATAATGTCAATATTTCTTAAATCGCGATTTTTCTTTCCTGATTCCATTCTTGTAAGGTCGAGCAAGTCGAGGATTAGGTTTCTCATACCTTTAATCCTTTCTATCGACCTATCAACCATTTCCATATAATCATCAAGGTTGTTTCCTAACTGCTGATCTTTCATCATTTTAAGATAGCCCTCAATTGCATTAATGGGAGATTTTAGTTCGTGAGAAAGAACTGATAGAAATTGAAAGCGAATCTGTTTTCCTTCTTCTTTCATTTTTCTTGTCATTCTCCTCAAGAATAGATTTTTTGTAATATTTTCGACAGAAGTTTTTAGCTCCTGAGGTGTAAATGGCTTTGGAACGAAATTAAATGCACCATTATTAGTTGCTTTTATTGCTAATTCAAGTGAAGCGTAGGAAGTAATCATCATAACAGAAATGTCATATTCTTTATTTTTGATATACTCTAAAACTTCAATGCCATCAATACCGGGAAGCTTGTTGTCAAGCAAAATAATATCAAAAGGCGTAGAATCAATCATTTCTATAGCCTTTTCACCAGTTTCTGCCTCATAGATTTCAAACGTAAAATCTTCATCCATAAAAGGATAGCCTACTGAGAAATCTCTAAGGACTCTCTCGGCTCCTGATCTGATGCCCGGTTCATCATCTACGATTAATAATTTTAAGGCGCTCATAACTTATATTTTTAAAAGTTTATTTATTTCTCTATGAAGTTGATCCGGTCTTAGGCCTTTTTCAAGGTATAAGTCGGCTTTTATCCATCCTCTGTCAGTTTCATCTTCCAGGCTGAAAATCATTCCTGTTTCCGAAGTCATTGCAGAAGCAATAATTACAGGTACTTCAGGGTAGCGGTTTTTAATTCTATGACTAAGGATAAAGCCGCTATCTTTATTTTCCATCATAAGATCAAGAATTGCAAGGTCAGGTTTGATTTTGCCAATCATGTCTTCACCTTCCTTTTGGCCGCAAGCACTTATTACTTCAAAGCCAATGCTTTCAAGAATCTTTGTCATTTGAAAGATATAGTCTACATCGTCATCTACCAGAAAGATTTTCTTTTTATTATTTGTTTCCATAGCTATTTTTTTAATTAATTCTAGGTAATGTAATTTTAAATTCTGTTCCTGTTTGGCCCGCATTTGGGTTTGAGTTTGATTTTACTGCAATTTTACCACTGTGCATTTTAATAATACCATAAACAAGTGGTAGCCCTAATCCGGTTCCTTTTCCTATTTCTTTAGTTGTGAAAAATGGAGTAAATAGTTTATCCATATTTTCTTCAGGTATTCCTGAGCCTGTATCACAGATGTTTATTTCGATATGTTTATCATCTCCATTTACGAATATATTTATCTCCCCACCTTCAGGCATTGCTTCAATGGCATTTTTTTCAATGTTTGTAAAAACCTGAATCATTTGGTCAGGGTCAAGCATTAAGAATGGGTCTGATATTCCTGAAATTACAGATGTTTTAATGTTTGCAGGAATAACCACAGAGTCCAAACTGTGATGTAAAAACTCCACAATATCAACCTCCTGAACTTTAATTTTATTTTTTCTTGCAAAGTTTAGCAAGCCACTAACAATACCTTTGCATCTGTGTGCTTGTTCAACAATCAAAGCAACATCTTTTCGAAGAGGGTCTTCAGTTTTTAGCTCATCGAGAATAATATTGCTGTACATGGTAATTACACCAAGTGGGTTATTTAACTCATGAGCTATTCCGGCAGAAATTTGCCCCATATTTGCTAGTTTCTCGGAATGTTTCAACGCAAGCTTTGTGTTTTTAAGCTTTTCATTTGAGTCGTTTAGATCAGCAACATATTTGTGCAATTTCTCTATTGTATAAGGCAAGCACATTTCAGATTCAGCATAGCCTTGTACTACAGATATTGCATGTTCATAGCATGTTTCATAGCCACAGGCACCACAATTTAAATAATCAGAAGTTTTTATCTTACCCATTCTATTAAGAACTTGCTTAATTTCCTCCTGATCAGGGTCAGATATTCTCCTGTCTAGTGCTCTGAATGTTTGCGAAAGATTTAGGTCTTTGTAATTATCTATATTCTGATTCCACTTTTCTAAATCTAGATTAGCAATTTTCTCTTTAACATATTTGCTGATTTGGGATCGTTTAAAGAAATACTTGTTCTTTTCACTCATCCCCGGGCCTAAAATACAGCCTTCACAGCAAAGAAGTTCCAGATTATAGTTTGAAATTTCGCCTCTTTCAAATTCTTTGATAGCTTCTTTAAAGTTGTGCTTTCCAGAATCTACTATAACATTTCCTTCTGCGATATTATCGCTCTTTTTTAGGTTTTGCGACAAGCCTCTTGTTACAGGGAAAATGGCACCCATTGCTGATTGCGGTCCGTCAAAATCTCCAGCTTCAACTTCGCTTGAAGTTATTTTATATTTCTCAAACAGATCGCGTAATTCTCGGAATGTTATTGCAACATCAATTTCGTCAGATTCAGCTTTTTTTGCAAAACAAGGCCCTATAAAAACTGTTTTTACATTATTCCCGTATGTTTCTTTTATTAGTCTTGATGTTGCCACCATCGGAGAAACAATAGGAGCAATTTTATTTACAAGTTCCGGATGAAAATGTTCTATATAAAAAACTACTGCCGGACAATCTGAAGAAATAAATGTTTGTTGTGAATTGTCTTCTAATAGTTGATTATATTTTTTTGCAACAAGATCAGCGCCGAATGCTACATCAAACACTTTATCGAATCCCAGTTTTCTTAACATTCCTGTAAGAATTCTATAGTCATTTATATCAGTAAATTCAGCTGGGAAGCTAGGTGCAAGCAGTGCATATACCGGCGCTTCTTTTGTTTGCAAGAGTGATTCTACCTCTGATTTTAAATCCAGTACAACTTTAGCATTTTGACTACAAACAGAAACACAATTACCACATCCAATACATCTTTCACTTAGTACCTCTGCCTGTCCGTTTATTATTTTTATTGCTTTAACAGGACATTCCCTCACGCAGGTAAAGCAAACCCTGCATTTATCTTTCACTGTGAATACTAATTCATTTCTTTTTGCATGTCCCATTTTAACTCAATTTAAATTCATATTACTATAAAAGAACATCTCTTTTGCAATAATGTGTGTGAAGCAATTCATGAGATTTGTGACCTAGCGGTTTGCCAAGGAAATCTTTGTAAATTTGAATGATTTCAGGGTTCTTATGTGATACCTTGATTGTTTCTTTGTCATCAATATCATATAATGCTTTCATTCTGGCTTTTACAGCTTCCTCAGAGGCTCCAATGTGTTGTCCGCCTCCATTAATACAACCACCCGGGCAAGCCATTACTTCAATGAAATGATAGTTTTTCTTACCTTCATTAACTTGTTTCAACAGTTTTCTTGCATTAGCAAGTCCGTTTACAACGGCAACATTTACTGTTAGACCATTTATTTCAAGAGAAGCTTCTTTACAACCATCTAATCCCCTTAAAGCCTCAATTTTAAATCTCATTAATTCTTCTCCGGTAAGCATGTTATAAGCTGTTCTAACTGCAGCTTCCATAACCCCACCTGATGCGCCGAATAGTTTTCCGGCAGAACTTCTGAATCCAAGAGGAGAGTCAGTTGTTTCAGGTGCGATATTGTTTATATCTATGCCAAACATTCTGATAAGCTGACCTAATTCACGGGTTGTAAGCACTGCATCTACATCAGTAATTCCTTTATTGGTCATCTCTTCTCTTTGTGCTTCAAATTTCTTTGCAGTACAAGGCATGATTGAAACTGAATAAATATTTTCAGGTTTTATTCCGGCTTTTTCAGCCCAGTAAGTTTTTATTACTGCACCCATCATTTGTTGAGGTGATTTACAGCTTGATAAATTTGGAAGCATCTCAGGATAAAACTCTTCAGCAAATTTTACCCAACCCGGACAACAACTTGTTATCATTGGAAGTGTTCCACCTGTTTTTACTCTCTCAACTAGTTCGGCAGCTTCTTCCATAATTGTAAGGTCTGCTGTGAATGTTGTGTCGAAAACATATTTGAATCCGATTTTACGCAATGCTGCATTCATAACGCTGTTAATATCCAATCCGGCAGGAAGCTTGAATTCTTCTGCAAGTGATACTGAAATTGATGGAGCATACTGAACAACAACAGTTTTTTCCGGATTATTTAGCATTGCAATCAATTCAGGGAAGTGGCTTTTTTCTGATAAAGCTCCAGTAGGACAAACCATAATACATTGACCGCAGTTTACACAGCTTGATGTATTTAGTCCAATATTAAATGCTGAACCAATAACCGATTGACTACCTCTATTGATGAAGTCTATGCAGGCAACACCCATTACATCTTCACAAATACGAACACAACGTCCGCAAAGGATACATTTGTCAGGATCTCTAACAATGCTTGCACTCGACCTGTCAAGATGATTGCTGTTTTTAACTCCTTTTATTCTGCGTTCACGAACCTGTAATTCTTCTGATAAGTCTTGAAGTTCACAATTTTTGTTTCTTACGCAGTAAAGACAGTCATCCGGGTGGTTTGATAAAAGCAGCTCAACAATGGTTTTTCTTGACTCAATAACACGAGGAGAATGAGTAAGCACCTTCATGCCTTCTTCTACCGGTGTTGAGCATGCAGTAACTAATCTGTTAGTGTTAACATTTTCAACTACACACATACGGCAGGAACCTGAAGGAAAGCTACCTTTTATATGGCAAAGAGTTGGAATATGAATGCCTTGTCTTTTTAATGCATCCAGGATAGTTTCACCTTTCCTTGCTTCGATTTGTTTATTATTGACTTCTATTAAAAAACTCATAGCAGTATGTTTTTAAAATTATACTATTTCAATTGCTTCAAATTTGCATACATCATAGCAAGCACCACATCCGATACATTTATCTTCTACAATAAAATGAGGAGCTTTTTTACTACCTATGATGGCATTAACAGGACATTTTTTTGTACATACTGTACAACCTGAGCATTTATCAACGTCTATTTTATATACTTTCAGGTTTTGGCAAACTCCTGCAGGACAATGTCTGTCGAAAACGTGAGCTTCATATTCGTTTTTAAACCATTTTAGTGTACTTAATACAGGGTTTGGAGCTGTTTGTCCTAAGCCACAAAGTGAAGTGTCCTTAATAACTTTGCTTAGCTTTTCAATTTGCATTACACCTTTAAATCTGTCAAGAGCTTCAGTTTTGTCGTTAGCATTAGGTTTTGATGTTATACTTTCAAGGATTTCAAGCAGTCTTTTTGTTCCTTCACGGCAAGGGATACATTTTCCACAGCTCTCGCGCTGAATAAATCCCATAAAGAATTTTGCAACATCAACCATGCAAGTTTTGTCATCCATTACTACAAGTCCACCTGATCCCATCATTGCACCAACTTTAATTAAGGATTCGTAGTCAATTTGAATATCCAGGTTTTCTTCAGTTATGCAACCGCCTGATGGTCCACCTATTTGAACAGCTTTAAATTTGCCATTATCCATAATACCGCCGGCAATATTGAAAAGGATTTCTCTAACGGTTGTTCCCATTGGAATTTCAACAAGACCTGTAAGAGCAATTTTGCCTGATAAAGCAAATACTTTTGTTCCTTTGCTGTTTTCTGTTCCGGTTGA
This sequence comes from uncultured Bacteroidales bacterium, assembly GCA_964601515.1. GTDB lineage: Bacteria > Bacteroidota > Bacteroidia > Bacteroidales > UBA7960 > PWND01. The sequence continues at coordinate 25,900 of CAZRNU010000018.1, forward strand.
TGCAAACCAATCTGCCCCGTTTTCTATAATAGTAGAAACATTTGCAAAAGTTTCCACATTGTTTATTACAGTTGGTTTTCCAAATAGTCCGCTTGTAGTTGGGAATGGTGGTCTTGGGCGTGGCATACCTCTTTTACCTTCAATGCTATGCATTAACGCCGTTTCTTCACCGCAAACAAAAGCACCTGCACCTTTTTTGATTTTTATTTCAAAATCAACTCCTGTTTCAAAAATATTTTTTCCAACGAGTCCGTATTCTTTTGCTTGTTTAATTGCTATTTCAAGTCTTTCAATTGCTAGTGGGTATTCTGCACGAATATAAATATATGCTTTAGTTGCTCCAATTGCATAAGCTCCAATTGCCATACCTTCGATTAGCTTATGAGGGTCACCTTCTATAACAGCTCTGTCCATAAAAGCACCCGGATCGCCCTCATCTGCATTGCAAATAAGATATTTCTGATCACTTTTTTCAGAGTTTGCAAATTTCCATTTGCGACCTGTTGGGAAGCCACCGCCCCCTCTGCCTCTTAATCCGCTTTTTTCAATAATGTCGCATACTTCAAAAGCAGTATATGAATTGATGGCTTTAATATAACTTTTATATCCGCCTCTAGCAATGTATTCTCCAATGTCAACCGGGTCAATTATACCACAGTTTTTCAATACCAATCTTTTTTGTGGAGCGAAAAAAGGATGTTCGTTCAAGAATTTTGCACCTTGCCATTTTGATGCACCCGGCAATTCTATTTGCCCTAAGATTTCTGCATCCGGAAGTTCAAGATTGAAAATGCTGTTTAGAGCTTTTTCAACTTTTTCTTCTGTCATATTTTGTAAAGCAAGTCTGTTGTGCCCCGGAAGTTGAACATCGAGAATTGGCTCAACTGCACAAAGGCCTATACATCCGGTTTCAATAACCTTAGCTGTGATGTTTTTTTCGTTCAGGTATTTTTTTACGGCTGAAAGGGTTTTGCCGGCTCCGGCACCAAGACCGCATGTTCCCGAACCTACATATATTAAAGGTTCGCTTATTTTTTCATGACGTAATATAGAAATTTGCTCAAGCAATTCTTTGTCTTTTGAATTGTTTGTAAAATCCCTCAAAACATCATTAATAAGGAAATCTTTTACGGAATTATTATTTTGTACGTTCATAATTATTCTTGATTACGATAGTTATCCAAAATTTCTTTAATCGATTCGCCTGTTACTTTTGCATGGAAGTTCCCATTAATTGCTATAACAGGTGCGAGTCCGCATGCTCCGATACAAGCCACAACCTCAAGGCTGAATACACCATCCCTTGAGGTTTGACCTGATTTAACTCCAATATTTTTTTCTATTTCATCCAAAACTGTTGCTGAGCCAAGAACGTGACATGCTGTACCCCTGCATACCTGAATATGATTCTTGCCTAGTGGGGTAAATCTAAATTGGTTGTAAAATGTTGCTACTCCAAATATTTTACTTGCCGGCATCTTTAAATACTGTCCAACCTCAATTACTGCTTCTTTCGATAAATATCCATCATGATCTTGAATGTCTTGCAGTATTGGAATTAGGCTGTCAGCACTTCCTTCAGGATAATTTGTTAGAATTGATTTTATGTTTGTTTCCATAATTCTTTTTATAAAACCTTGTAAAGGATATTTGTGTCTAAAACTTCTTGATATTAATTGATGCCAGTTGAACGATGAAATACTACTTACCACTAACAACTGTCAACTATGCAATAATTACTTGATATGTTTTTCAACTTCTGCAGTAAGTTTTTCTGCCTCAACTGGTTTTCTAATGAACCCATTTACCGGGAACCAATATGTTTTTCCATCTTCACCTTTATAATCAATTCCTGCTGTTCCGTCATTGATGTTTTTTACAAGAAGAACCTGTAAATCTTTAAAGTTTGGATCTTTTCTGTATTCACGAGCCATTTCCTGAACAGCTGCTTTAGAAGTAACAAGAATGTCTATTGAAGACTGGATTAGGAAAGGAATGTTTTTTACTTCAGGGCTGTTTAGAATTGCTTGAGCTAGTTCAAAACCTTCGTAAGGAGTTGTCATCATTACGTCAAGAATTGCAAGGTTGGGTTTTTCATTGCGAAGCTTTTCAAGACCTTCGGTTTTGCTCATTGCAGAGATTACTTCATAACCGGCTTTGGTTAAAACTGCTTTTACTAATGTGATCACATCGATGTCGTCATCTACGATTAGAATTCTTTTTTTTGTTGTTTCCATGACTAAGTTTTTTAGAGTTATTACTGGATTTTTTGTTTTCGAAAATCTTTGTGATTTTCTTGATGTAAAATTACTACCCCTAATAATTTTGGTTTAGAGAGCAATCTCCTGTTTTAAATAGTAAAATGCAACCGTTTTTTTTTGCCAAAAACCGATACTTTTCTGCAATTTTTTTGCAGAAAAATGCAAATGGGTATTTTTAATGGAAAATGAGACAGCGTTGTAAGTCTTGATAATTAGGGGATTCGCAGAGCGTAAGCAGTGTAATTATATTCATTCTAAATTACCAAAACCTACCCCTTATCTGCGCAAAATCATATATATTTGTCGCGCATTAAAAAGTCATTTATTTTAAATCAGTTACAGCTAATATATTTAATGTATGAAAGAAAAAATCATTAGTATCATTGAGTCTTACGGCAAAACCCCGGGGCGTTTGATGGATATCTTGTTGTCTGTTCAGGCAGAATTCAGATGCGTATCGGAAGAAGCAGTAAGCCTAATCGCCTCTGAACTTGGTATTTCAGAAGCAGATGTAAATCAAACCAAAACTTTCTACCATTTTTTCACAACCAAACCGGTTGGGAAATATGCAGTTTACATGAACAACAGTGTAACATCAGTTATGATGGGCATGTACGATGCAGTAGATGAGTTTGAAAAGCTGGCCGGAATCAAGTTTGGTCAAACAACTCCTGATGGGCTAATTAGCCTTAACTATACTGCATGTATAGGAATGAGCGACCAGGAACCTGCTGCATTGATTAACAATGTAGTTTTTACAGAACTAACTCGCGAAAAAGTTAGAAAGATTGTTTCTGATATGCGCGATGGAAAGCCTGTTGAAGCTATGTTTAATGAGTATGGCGACGGAAACAACGGAAATCCGCTTGTTAAATCAATGGTTAAAAACAACATTCGTAAAAGAGGAAATGTAACTCTTGGAGATTATGAAGTAGGTAAAGGTTTATCAATTGCTCTATCAAAAAGTTCGCAAGAGGTTATTGATGAAGTGAAAAACTCAAACCTTCGCGGACGTGGTGGTGCCGGTTTCCCAACAGGATTGAAATGGCAGTTTTGCTCTAAAGAATCAGGAGACAAATACGTTATGTGTAATGCTGACGAAGGCGAACCAGGAACATTCAAGGATAGAGTACTTCTAACAGAACGTGCTAATATGGTTTTTGAAGGTATGGCAATTGGTGGCTATGCTATCGGAGCAAAAGAAGGTGTTTTATATTTAAGACATGAATATAAATATTTGAAAGCTTTTATGGAAAGCGTTCTAGCTGACCTAAGAAGCAAAAATATATTAGGCAACAACATTCTTGGAAAAGGATTCAATTTTGATATTAGAGTTCAGTTTGGAGCCGGAGCTTATGTGTGCGGTGAAGAATCTGCTCTAATTGAATCTTCTGAAGGAAAACGAGGAGAACCTCGTAATCGTCCTCCTTTCCCTGTTCAAAAAGGATACAATGCTAAACCTACAGTAATTAACAATGTTGAAACATTCTGTTCAGTTGTTAAGATAATGGAAAACGGAAGTGCATGGTATAAAGGAATGGGTACTGAAGAATCTGCAGGTACAAAATTATTAAGTATTTCAGGTGATTGCAAATTCCCGGGAGTTTATGAAATAGAGTGGGGAATGACAATCGCAGATATGCTTCAAATGGTTGGTGCTGAAGATGTTCAGGCAGTTCAGGTTGCCGGACCTTCAGGAATTTGCTTACCTCCTGCTCAGTTTAACCGCAAGATTGCAATTGAGGATCTTGCAACAGGTGGTTCTATGATAGTAATAGGTGCAAATCGCGACCTTATTAAAGATGTAGTATTAAACTTCATGGAATTCTTTGAAGATGAGTCTTGTGGATCTTGTGTAACATGTCGTTCATTTAATATGATTCTTAGAAAGCAGGTGAAGAAAGTTGTTGACGGAAGAGGTATTAAATCTGACCTTGACAACATGTTGGCATGGGGTGAGATTATGAGAAAAACCAGTCGCTGCGGTTTAGGACAAACTGCTTCAAACCCTGTTTCAACAACAATCAAAAACTTCCTTGATTTATATAATGTGAGAGTTAAAGATGCTGAGTATCAAAGTGATTTTGATATGCATAAAGCTATTGTAGAATCATGCGAAGTTGTTGGTCGTCCTGCAAATATTCATGAATAAATCATTAAAGTGTTAACAAAAAAATCAATATAAAATGAGTGAAAAAGTGAAATTCACAATAGACGGCAAAGAATTCGAAGGTGCAAAAGGACAACTTCTTGTTGACGCTGCAGCTGAAAACGGAGTGTATATTCCGGTACTTTGCCATTGGAAAGATGTAATTCCCGCAGGTTCATGCAGGATATGTACCGTTAAAGTTAACGGACGTTATGTTGCTGCCTGTACTACTCCTGTTGAAGATGCATGTGTTGTTGAAAACAATACACCGGAGCTTCAGGATATAAGAAAAGCTATAGTTGAGATGTTATTTGTTGAAGGAAACCATTTCTGCCCCGCATGTGAAAAGAGTGGAGATTGCGACCTTCAGGCACTTGGATATCGCTACCAAATGATGGTTCCTCGCTTTCCATATGCTTTTGAAAGAAGAGAACTTGATGCTACTTCTCCAAAGATTTTTCTTGAGAAAAACCGTTGTATTTTCTGCAAACGCTGTGTTCGTATGATTAAAAACGAAAAAGGACAAAGCTATTTTGCATTTAAAGGCAGAGGAAAACATTTAGAAATTTCTATGGATAGAAAACTTGCTGCTACAATGACTGATGCACTTGCTGAAAAAGCAATGAAAGTTTGCCCTGTAGGCGCAATTTTACGCAAGGAAGTAGGATTCTCTACTCCAATCGGAAAAAGGAAATATGATAATGTTCCAATTGGTTCCGATATTGAAAAATTACAAAAATAAAAAGGGAGGATAAAAAATGAGTAAACCAGTAATAGCAACAGCTTCGTTAGCAGGATGTTTCGGATGTCATATGTCAATTCTTGATATTGATGATAGAATTCTGCAACTTATTGAACTTGTTGAATTTAATAAATCACCAATAGATGATATCAAAGAATTTACTAAGCAATGTGATATAGGTATTATTGAAGGTGGTTGCTGCAACAGCGAAAACGTACATGTTCTGAAAGAATTCAGAAAACACTGCAAAATTCTTATTTCATTAGGTGAATGCGCAATTATGGGCGGACTTCCTGCAATGAGAAATGGTATTCCTGTTAAAGAGTGCCTTGAAGAAGCATATTGGGGTGGCCCAACCGTTGGTGAAAATAAAGAGAAAATTATGCCTAACGATGAAGAGCTTCCAATTATTCTTGATAAAGTTTATCCATTACATGAAATTGTAAAGATAGATTATTATCTGCCGGGATGTCCTCCAAGGGCTGACTTAATCTGGCAAGCAGTTGTTGCGCTTGTAACAGGTGATGAGTTAAATATTCCTTATGAATTAGTTAAGTTTGATTAAAAAAAAAGTGAAATAATGGCACAGAAAGTAACAATAGAACCTGTAACCAGAGTTGAAGGACACGGAAAAGTGACCATTCACCTCGATGATAATATGAATGTTGCTCAAACACGTCTTCATATTGTTGAATTCCGCGGATTTGAACGTTTTGTACAGGGTCGACCTTATTGGGAAGCTCCGGTATTAGTTCAACGTTTGTGCGGTATTTGCCCTGTTAGCCACCACCTTGCTGCTGCAAAAGCTCTTGACGTTATCGTTGGCGCTGGCACAGGTCACGGTCTAACTGCAACCGGTGAAAAGATGAGAAGGTTAATGCATTACGGACAAATGTTCCAATCTCATGCATTGCACTTTTTCCACCTATCTTCACCTGACTTCTTATTAGGATATGATGCAGATCCTGCAATTCGTAACGTAATCGGCGTTGCTATTAATTTCCCGGAACTTGCGACTCAAGGTGTATTGATGCGTAAGTACGGTCAGGAAGTTATTCATTATACTGCCGGTAAAAAGATTCACGGAACAGGAGCAATCCCGGGCGGTATCAATAAGAACCTTACATTGGAAGAAAGAGATATTCTTCTTAAAGGTGCTGATCCTCTTAATGTTGATAAAATGATTGAATGGGCTGATTCAGCTGTTCAGTTTTTCAAAGATTACTACATGAAAAACCGCGAATTTGTTGATAATTTCGCATATTTCCCATCTAATCACTTAAGTCTTGTAAGAAAAGACGGTGCTCTTGACCTTTATCATGGTGTGCTTAGAGCCGTTGATGCTGATGGTAATAAAATTCTTAATGATGTTGATTATCAAGAATATTACAAGTACATCGAGGAAGAAGTTAAGAATTGGAGCTATATGAAGTTTCCATATCTAAAACATCTAGGAAAAGAAAATGGTTGGTATCGCGTGGGTCCATTGGCTCGTTTGAATACTGCTGACTTTATTCCTACTCCTCTTGCTCAAAGAGAATTCGAAATATACAAGGCTCACACAAATGGCAAACCAAACAATTATTGTTTACATACTCATTGGGCTAGGTTAATTGAATTACTTCACTCAGCTGAGGTTATTAAAGAATTACTACTAGATTCTGATCTTCAAAAGAATGATTTAGTAGTTAAAGGAACTAAAGGAAATGAAGGTGTTGGCTTAATTGAAGCTCCTCGTGGTACTTTATTCCACCATTACAAAATCAATGAAGATGATCAGATTACTATGGCAAACCTTATCGTATCTACTACAAACAACAATGAACCGATGAATAAGTCTGTTAATTTTGTAGCTAAGCATATGATGAATGGTCAGAAAGAAATTACTGAACCTATGAAAAATGCTGTTGAAATTGCAATCAGAGCTTACGATCCATGTTTAAGCTGTGCAACTCACGCATTAGGCAAAATGCCATTGGATATCAAACTTTATGGTCCAAATGGTGAAAAATTAGATCATTACAGATCATAATTAATAAGTTTTATTATAAAGAGGCTGTCTCATAATTTGAGATAGCCTCTTTTTTTATTCTTTTTATTGAGTTTTCAATTGGGCTTGGATTTAATATTTAGGTAAACTTTGTTTACTTTTGCCGCGAATATTATTAAATCTTTTAAGTGATAAAATGAAAAAAACTTTAATATACGGATATGGAAATCCGGGCAGACAAGATGATGGTGTAGGTGCTAGATTTGTCGAATTGATGGATTCCTGGATAATGGAAAAAAACATCACAAATGTTTTTACTGATTGTAATTATCAATTAAATATTGAGGATGCATCTCTTATATCAGATTATGAAAGAGTTATTTTTGTTGATGCTTCAGTTGTTGAAGATGTAAAAGATTACAAATTGGAAAATATAGAGCCTAATGATGCTACTATTGAATTTACAATGCATGCAGTTTCCACATCTTATGTTGTTGATTTATGCCGCAAAATTTATAATAAAAATCCGGAATCTCTGGTTTTGCATATAAAGGCTTATGAGTTTGACTTTAAAGAAGAACTCACTTCACAAGCTGAAGCTAATATGCTAAAAGCATTTGAGTTTCTAAAAAGCTACCTTTTAAAATAATTCTTATATTTCCTTACACCTTATACCCCATACCCTATACCCTATACCTTATATCTAATACCTTATTTGGTACTACTAAAGGTCTGTCATTACGAGTTTGCCGTGATGTATCCCTTTGGTTCCAATTATTCTATCGGCCAGCTCAAGTAATTTTTTTGCTTTTCCTTTAATCGCAATAGTTTCTAAGCAAAGGTCATGTTCGAGATGCACATGTTGTGTAGATAATATCAGATCATGGTAATCGTGCTGAACGTGCATTAACTTGTTGTTAAGCTCTCTTTTATGATGGTCATAAACAATAACAATAGCTCCTGCTACTGTTTTATTTTCATCAACTTTTTCTGAAACAAGAGTGCTTTTTATCAAATGCCTTATCGCCTGTGATCTGTTTGGGAAACTATGTTTTTTCACCATTATGTCCAAATCACTTAGAATATCTTCTTCTAATGAAACACCAAATCTTTTTACTTGCATATGAATAGTTTTGATTATCAAATAATAATCATTTAATACATGGCTTGCATTAAATTAATTAAGTAAAATTAATATTTATTTTGGCGAAAATGAAAATAATGTATCTTTGCCACGAAAATATAAAAAGGTGGCACGATGCGAGTTTTTATTCCATTATTAAAACTGCAAATATTCGTTTTGTTAATCTGCGGTTTTAATCTTTTTGGAGAAAGCCCGAGAGAAATAAATTTACCTGTTTTATTGTCACATATCGAATGTCAAGATGAAATTATTTATATGCCTGACAGTGATAGCGTGTTATTTGTTGTTAAAAAGCCATGCATTGAAAAAGAATTAGAAGAAGTAATAATAACTGAT